>JAYUCD010000091.1:0-3329 GCA_043740515.1 Bdellovibrio sp.
ACTTATGCTAACAATTTTCAAGTCAAATTTAAACTGGAGAAACGAAATGCATCAGCTAGTTTTGGTCCGTCACGGCGAAAGTCTCTGGAATCAGGAAAATCGTTTCACCGGATGGCACGACGTTGATCTGTCTGAAAAGGGTCGAGCAGAAGCTCAACTGGCTGGAAAGACCTTGCGAGAGCTTTTCGAGAACACCGGACATGACTTTGATATGGTTTATACATCCGTGCTCAAGCGAGCTATGCGAACGGCCTGGATTGCCATGGATGAAATGGAAAGATTGTGGATTCCACTCAAACGAGACTGGCGCCTAAACGAAAGGCACTATGGCGCACTAACCGGCCTGAACAAGTCGGAAACTGCGGCTCGTCACGGCGAAGAGCAAGTGAAGATCTGGCGACGCAGTTACGATGTCCCACCACCTCCTCTCGAAGTGACCGATCCAAGGCATCCGCGTTTTGATCTGCGTTATAAGTCTGTGAACCCGAAATTCTTGCCCTCATCAGAATCCTTGCAAGACACCGTGGGTCGTTTTCTGCCTTTGTGGAATGACGAATTGATGCCAGCCGTTCGCGGGGGGAAAAAGCTCTTGATTGTGGCTCACGGCAACTCGTTGCGAGCTTTGATTCAGCGTTTGGAAAAGCTCACGCCCGAGCAAATCATGGAAGTCAACGTACCGACTGGAATTCCTTTGCAATACAATCTGGATCACAAGATGCAAGTCCTCGATAAAAAATATTTAGGTGATCCAGCGCTTGTACAAGCCGCGATAGATCACGTCGCAGGCCAAGGAAAGAAAAAGTAATTTTTCAAGCGAAAGAGACATGAAAATGGAATTTAAAGATCTGTTTTCAGCAAGGCATCTGTCTCAGCGATCACTGTGGCCCAAGCTTCCCTTCGAGGAACTTTTCGTGCCGAAATTTCAGATGCAAGCCCAGTGGAGTCTTGAGCAGTGGGTGGGTTATTTGCAAACTTACCTGAAGAAAAACCAAGAAAAAAACCAGAGCAATCCTATCGAGGTGATCTGGCCCGAATTACAAAAAGCTTGGCAACAACCTTCGGAATCGCAATCGAGAAAAATTCAATGGCAACTGTCCGTTCGGGCTTTTCGAATTCGAGTTTAATTTTTTGATTTATTTATTTGAACTACTTAATAGAGATGAGAGAAAAAAACGGCGACCTGGCTTGGGGGGGGGGTGACCAGGCCGCCATGGGGGGGGTGCCTTTACCTAGAGCAATGAAAGGGCCAAGTCTGACTTTGGTCTATGGAGCTTCAGCTGGAATTGGTTTGAGAGAGAGCTCCTGGAAGCTGTCAAAAGCTTCGACAGAACCGACAAAAGGCGGCCGATCCCGACCCGCAATGCAGATCTAGACCTCTTGCAAATCCCAAAATGGTGTTCAAAGGTCCAATTTCTGAGCGATTTTTTGAAAGTGTCCCAGCTTTTCCCTATACTTGTGGATGACAACAACGATGGACTGAAACGGTCAGGAGCTGCTTATGAAGGCTATGGGAAAAACAAAGATTTTCAATCAAACTCAGGCAAAATTTATTTTCGCAATCGCCTTTTTGGCGGTGGCTACCAGTTTTCCTATTCACAAAGCTCGTGCCGAAGTGGATTCGAAGGCGGTTGAAGCTGAAGAGGCCATCGCCGATTCGGAAGCGGCTCAGTCGGATGCAAAGGAAGCCAAACGACGATCTGAGGAAGAGCGTAAAAAGCGTGATAAAAATAAAGAGTCCGCTTTAGCTTCGATCAACAAAGCAAAAAATATGGAAGCCCAATCGAAAAATGAGGCGGCCAAGGCCGAAAACGAAGCGGCTCGTTTAAAAAATGAAGCTGACGAGTACAGCAAACAAAATCGAATGGCCGAAGAAAAGCAAAGTCTGATGCAAAAGCAGATGGAAGCTTCCAAAGACCGCATTGAAAAATCCAGAGCGCTTAAAGAGGAATCCCTCAAGAAAAAAGAAGCTGCGGAAAAGATCGCGCACAAAGCTGCAGACGAAGCCAAAGATGTGGATCAAAAAGCTAAGGCGACTCAAAGTGAGGCCGAGAAAGCGATGAAAGAAGCATCCGATGCGAAGGCTCACGAAAGAGAAATGGCTTTGAATCTAGAGAGAACAAAATTGACCTCAACCAAGACGAGCAGCTTGGCTCAAGCCACAAGTGCGAAAGCGAAAGCCGAAAAGGCTCGGTCTGAGGCAGAAAAAGCTCGTTCCGAAGCTGAAATTGCGAAATTGAAACAAGCTCAAGATCAGGCCAACAAAGAAGTTGAGACCACACAAAATGATCTTTCCATAATGCAGACTGAAGCAAAGTCCATGAGTTCGAAAGTTGAAGACGAGCGCAAGAAGCTTGAGGCCGCGAGGAAAGAAAATGCCAAGGTCAAAGAAAACGCGGTGAAGACTCGTGCGGAAATCGAGAAATCGCGAGCTCATTCGACGAAAGAATTGGCCCAGCTCAATCAAGAAATCGCCCGCCTGAAAAAATCATTGGCAGATTCGGAAGCAGATATCGCGCGCTCTTCGGCTGATATGGAGCGCTTGAAAGCTGAGCTTGAAAAAGCCAAGCAAGAAAAAGCCAGATTAGGCACTCAGCTTGAAGACAGCAAAGAAAAGAAAGAGTCAGTAGCGATGAAGGTCGATACTTTGAGAGCCGAATTGGAATCGGAGAAGATGCGACTGGAAACCGAAAAAATCAAAGCCGAGACAGCTGCGCTCTTAGGTAAAACTGACAGCATTAAAAATGAAAACATCAAAAGCGATTTGAGTTCGGGCTCGGCTCCCAAAAACAAAAAACCAGTTAAGAAATAAATCTCGAAATTTTTTTGTTAAATTGATCTTTGTGGAGCTTCAGCCGGGAGGCTGGCCGGAGTTCCGGTCGAGATCTGTCGCACCAATTGAGTTGTGGTTGGATAGGCAAACTGAATTTCCAGTTTCTGCGCAAGCTTTCGCACATCCAAAAGAAACTGCTGTTGAATCCCATATTCTGTTGGCGCATCCGGAATTCTCACGAAAAAATTAGCTAAAATTTGCAGGCTAAAATCCGACATAGCCTGAAAGGTCACCAGAACAGAGTCAGGATCGACTTGTTTGATAGCATTTATCAGGGCTTCAACCTCTTTGATAAAGGCCGTGATCTTTTCGGGTGCGGTGTCGTTGGTCAGTGCGAACACATTGCGAATTCGATTCATCGGACGAGCGCCCAAATTGTCGATCTTCTCTTTTGCCATCACCGAGTTCGGAATGGTGATCAAGCTTTTGTACAAAGTGCGAATGCGAGTCGAGCGGAAGCCAATTTCTTCGACAAAGCCCTCGGTGTCGCCCACTTTAA
>JAYUCD010000092.1:0-5416 GCA_043740515.1 Bdellovibrio sp.
CAAAGTGGCTTCACGGGCCCCAGCTCACCTACGCACTGAAAGCCTGAAAAAGATCTTGGATCATTAGCAACAAAACGCCCTTCTTCGAGCGCCACTGCAACATCTTTTAACGGAGAAGCTTGCCTGGAAACCAAAAAGCTCGAATGAAAACCATCTTGGGCGCCTTCAGTAGAAAAAATAGGTGTCAAAATAATTTTGAGAGCCTTGGGAGTGCTCCAAGCGATATCAAAGCCGCAAGTCTGCGTGATCAAAAGCTCAGGACTTAATAGACTTTCAAAGTGCGGGGTTTTCCTATCTAAAATAGGAGAAACAAGCTCGCTCCCGAAACCGAGCAGCAAAGACTGGCGCAAGCCCAGCCACAGCCGATCCCAGGCTTCGCCCGTCTCAGAAAAATCATACCAAGGAAAACTAACGATCATGAGGTCATGCTTAATGCGATTGGAAAAAAATATCAACGGAATCCGAGAAAAGAAAACAATTTTAAAAGTTTTCTACTCTGTCACCTTGTACCAGTCGGCAGCCTTCAAACTGAAGTTCTGTCAGGACTTGGCCAGCTTGATTTTTGAGAACGACGAGAGCTGCGCCAGAAGGTCGACCTGCTTGCAAAGCCAATTTTGTGAAGGCTCTCAGGTCTGATTGAGAAGGACTCTGGCTGACAATTCCAATTGAATCAGGCGTAAAATCAGCTTGGCTGCTGATGTAGAAATAGTTGGAAGAAATATTTTCCGAATTCTCCGTATTGGAGGAAAACGATAAGGGTTTCTCCAGAATTATTTTGAATAGCTGATTGATGGTGTCGTTAAAAGTATTAAAGTAAACATCACTGCGATATCCGTTGATAACTTTCTCTTTATCCAGACAGCCTTCGGTGTCTCGACTGACCTGGTGGAAGCCGGTAAATTCGACAGCATGAGGATCCGAACCTATCTATCCTATTGATTTTAACAGACATTTTTTTGAAACTCCCCATTGCTTAATCAGTAAATCTATTGAATAATAGATTTATGACTACAAAAACCGAAAGAATTGAGATTAGAAACTCTGTTTTTGATCAGATCGGGGAGATGGCAAGTGCCTTAGGCTCACCAGAGCGCCTCAAAATAATATTTCAATTGGTGCAATCGCCAAAAACAGTCGAAGATCTAAGCGAATTGACTTGTCAAAATTATGCGAGCGCTTCACAGCATCTTCAACGGCTGCGCAAAGATGGATTGGTGCAGGTTGAGAAGCGAGGAACCTCTCGGATTTATTCTCTGACCAATCAAAAGATAGGATTGATTTTTGAAATAATCCAGGACCTTGCCCATGAAGTGAATCCACAGCTGAATCAACAGGAAGATGCTATCGTAGACATGAGCTTATATGTAGCGACCAGTCTGAAAGAGATTGTCAAAAAAGTTGAGGCGCAAAAAGCATTGCTAATTGATGTGCGAGCAGAAGTCGATTTTCAGTTTGGATCAGTAGAGAAAGCGATTTCCGTCCCGCTTACTCGGCTAGGCCAGTTCTTAAGTCAGATCAAAACAAACAAAGAGCTCTACATTTTCTGCCGTGGAAGATACTGCGGCATGGCCAGTGACGCCGTCGTGCTTGCTCGGAAAAAGGGATTTGTCGCCTATCGACTGCCTCAGAGTGCGTTTCGGCTGCAATTTCAACAACGATCAAAGGAGAACAAAACGTGGATTTCTCAATCTTAGGGGTTTTTGCAGCAGGTTTGGCGACTTTTTTTTCACCTTGTATTTTGCCCATGGCTCCTATCATTGTGGCGAATTATATTTTGAATAAAGACGCTTCACGTTTAGCTCGACTGGTTTCAATATTGTTATTTTCATTAGGTTTTATTTTTACGTTTTCATTGATGGGTTTAAGCCTGCCGTGGTTGGCTCAGAGCTTAGGTGTTTTTAAACCTCTTTTGCTCCTGGTCTCTGGCCTCGTCATGGTCATTTACGGATTTAAAATGATCGGCTTTTTTCAAGAGATGAAAATATTTCGATGGACTGAGAGAACTTTTCATCTCCCTGACTTCCGCAAGAAAGTTCCAAGTCAGTTGCATGGGTTTCTCTTTGGTGCCACCTTCGGACTTGCGTGGACCCCTTGCGTTGGCCCGGTGCTTGGTGGAGTGCTGACCTATGTGGCCTCAAAGGATCGGTCAGTTTCTGAAAGTCTCCAGCTGCTCATCAGTTTTGCCTCGGGAATTCTCACGCCTTTTGTTTTGATTTCTTTGAGTGGAGATGCTTTTCAAAAATATTTTTCTAGACTAAAAAAATATTTGCCGAAAATGGAGTACGCAACCGGAGTGGCTCTTATTCTTTTCGGTTTTTGGATATTCACTCATGAAAGCTTGCCTCGGTTTGAAAGCGCTAAGATAGAATCGGAAGTCGCTCAGATTAAGTTTGAAGGGGATGGCCAACCGAGCCAGTCCCTCAATGCGCCGAAGATCGCCGGCAACAAGGTTCTCTTCTTCTATTCCGAAAATTGCCCGATCTGCCATGCAATGGAAGCGTTTCTGCCAGAAATTGAAAAGGATTGTCAGTCCAAGGATCTTCAGTTTATTCGAGTCGACGTAGATAAATCTCAGAACGCTGAAATTGCAAGCCAGTTTCAAATTCACGCAGTTCCAACCACCAGTTTTCTAACTTCTGAAATTAAAGAGATAGCGCATCTGACAGGCTATCAGACTGAAGCAAGCCTCCGCGAATCCATTGCAACATTAGGAAAAGTGGCTTGCAGCAAGCCTGAGAATCTCAAAACAATTCCGCAGGTCAAGCCCTACCAAGAAGGGTTGACTTGCAACGAGGGGGAAAAATGTTAATGCGAAAATTATTGGTCTTAGTCGTTGTTCTTATGGCGAGCACTTTTCAGCCATCCTTTGCAGCTGAGGTTGAATCCGGTTCTCCAGAGATTAAAATCGATATTCCGGTCCATCTCAAGAAGGGAAATGTTGTTTTCAATATGGATCATCTTGCTTTTGCAGGAGATCAGCCAGTTGGTCTGAAATACATGAGCTTATTGAAAGAGCGTTTTGACCAAGAAAAGATTTCAGGAAAGATCATAGCCGTGTTTCATGGAGAGGCCGGCTATATGACCTTGGAAGATGATTCCTATAATGCTTATCGAAATGTGAAAACTGGAAATCCGTATAAGGCTCAAATCCAGGCGCTGATTAAAAACGGAATTCAAATTGAGGAATGTGCGGTGAGCATGAAATCCAAGAAATGGCTCAACAAGGATTTGATTCCAGGAGTAAAAGTGAATACTGGAGCTGTGGTTCGTTTGTTAGAGTTAAATCAGCAGGGATTTTACGAAGTTCACCCCTGACTTGCGGCAGATTATTTGGCGTTCTTTCTTATTGGACGCCAATAATCGCCAATAATTCTATCACGACATTTAAAGCAAAAAATGAATCAGTTTTCAAATTTGTCAGCAGGCTATCTTTTTAAGGTTTCACTCATGCGAAAAAAAACCAGGACTCCAGACAAAAAGGTGATTATGGCAATCAAACCGATAGCAGCTGAGTTACCAAAGAGATCAGCAGTAATTCCCGCGAGAATCGCTCCAATCGCGTAACCCGAATCCCTCCAAAGCCGATAGATTCCAACGGAAGAGGCGCGCCAACTGGGAGAAGCCACATCGCCAATGGCTGCGAGCAAGGTTGGATACACCATCGCAGTGCCCAGACCGAGCAAAGCACCACCAACAGCAAAGCTCCAAAAGCTTGTTGAGAGCAGTGTTATTGCAATTCCGCCTGCCTGCATCCACATTCCCGCAACGATCAGTCCTTTGCGTCCCCATCTGTCTGAAAGTGGGCCGGTTGCCAGCTGGCTGAGTCCCCACACAGCAGGGTAAAGTGCAGCCAGCCAACCAATTTTTTCGAGACTGATTCCCTGGGAGGCATAGAAAATCGGGAACAAGCCCCAGGCCATCCCGTCATTCAAATTATTGACAAAACCCGCCTGAGTAACGGCGGAAAGATTTCGATCCTTGAAAGAGGTTTTGAGAAAAATTTCTTTTTGAGACCTGGCCGTGACGGAATTCTTTACCTGTTGTGGGTTCTGCTCTAATTCTTGTGTGACGTGAGCACTTGTTTCTTGAACCATGAAAAAACTGATAAAAAGTCCGAAGGCTACATAGCCAATACCCAAATAAAAGGGAGCTGGGCGAAGTCCATATCTCGTGGCCAATGCTCCAGCTGCAAGGGCCGAGAGTGCTAATGCAAAGTAGCCTGCAAATTCGTTGAGGCCCATGGCGAGACCTCTTTTTTTGGGCCCCGCCAAATCAATTTTCATTATAACTGTTGTCGACCAAGTCATTCCCTGACTGACTCCAAGAAACAAATTAGCGATTAAAATCCACGTCCAATTTGGGGCCCACATCAAAATAAATGGAACTGGGATGGCGAGCAGCCAGCCGATCACTAAGATTGTTTTTCGTCCCCAGAGATCGGACCAGCGTCCAGCGAAATAGTTTGTGATAGCTTTTGTAAAGCCGAAAACAACAATGAAAGATAAGATGGAAGTCTTAACTGAGAGAGCAAATTCTTTTTCTGCAATCTCTGGAAGCAGGCTGCGCTCAAGTCCTATCATTGCCCCGACAAAAGCGTTGACGATAACGAGGAGCGTGAATTGATACCAGTTATTTTGCAGGCCCAACTTAGGTGAAAGTTTTAAATTGACGTTCAAAGGTTAGGACCTCTTTGCGGAAGTTAATTATTTACAGAAAATCTTATAGAGGGCCTTAATCAACTGCTTCACCTGAGGGTCTTTGATTTCGTAATAGACAAACTGAGCTCGTTTTTCCGACTGAACCAAGCCTTCTAAGCGCATCCGGTTTAAAAATTGGGAAACGGCGGACTGCGAAGCATCGCAGGCCTGCTCAATTTCTCCGACAGTCTTTTTACCATCTGATAGATAGCATAAGATCATCAATCGCTGTGGGTGAGCCAGGGCTTTTAAGATGCGTGACACGTCGACACACATATTTCTCATTTCAAGACTGACATCATTTTCAACTTGTGTTTTCATATTAAAGTATTATAATATTAAAAAGTTCAGATACACAAGAAGAAAATGAGGCTATTTATGAGCAAGAATCTAATATTTCAACAGCTTTTTGACCTTCAAAGTTCAACCTACACTTATTTGTTGGCGGATTCAGCAACGAAAGAAGCTGTTCTGATCGATACTGTGATCGAGAACGTCGAACGCGATCTTAAGCTTATTGATGAATTGAATTTAAAACTGGTTTGTGTTTTAGACACTCATATCCACGCGGATCATGTCACGGGCTCGGGAAAAATCCGTAATAGTCGCGGGGTGAAAACGGCAGTCCCCAAAAAAGCGAATGTTCCTTGTGCTGACCTGAATTTAAGTGAAGGGGATGAAGTTAAATTTGGTTCATTTAAAATTCAAGTTCTGGAAAC
>JAYUCD010000093.1:0-2490 GCA_043740515.1 Bdellovibrio sp.
TGCCAAGAGAACTCTAGGAAGTTTTCTCGAAGAATTTTTTGTTGCCGGAAAATTTCGATTGCTGAATTGAGAACTCGTCGATTCAGAAAACACAAAAGCCCCCTCGGATTAGTGCAGGCTCAATTTATAGTCGGTCTCCAGTTGGTTTCTCAATGAAAGAGCCACATGATGCATGACAGCTTCGCTGGCCAAGACAAAAATAAAATCCGGCACCCAGCGAACACTGCCATGAAAATGTGAAATCAAAGAAAGCTCTGCTGCTTGACGCTCAAGGTCTTTGATGAACAGCACTCCTTCTGCTCCTTTTACGAAGGGACCCAAGGAGCGAAAGTAAATTTTTCGAGTCCGGTCTGATGACTCGGCAGCTGATTCAAAAAGCTCAATTTGTAGAGCGCGAGTCATTCCTAAAAAGTGAATTTCTAATTCCAATTGCGCCGTTTTCTCGTTCCAAAAAACTTTGCTAAAATGTTCTGACATTCTTTTTAAACGATTGAAATCTTTCAGGTTCAAAAAACAAAATTCACCTGGTGCTACGACATGAGCCGCTCCTTTAAACCTCCATTGCTCTTTCGATTCCTGAGTGGTGGAGACGAGAACCATCCGTTTTTCATTCATCGCGTTTTGTTTCTCGGGCCGCTCCCAAAAACGCTCGGAATCCTTGAGGCTCTGGGTCCAGCTAAAATCCCCGGGACTAGGCGGTGGCAAGCTGAGGCCCAGAGCTGGCTGCCAGAAAGTCCAAATGAAACTTACAAATAGGATTTGAAAACCACAGCGTCGAAATAAACCGTGAAAATTGAAAAAAAATGGGCCATCTTTGAGATGGTGAAGGCAGGTGCTCATGTTCAATTGGAAAAAATCATTGCCGATGTGGATCACAATGTCACGAATTCTCGTGGTGCCTCTCATCGTTGGCTTGATGTTCGGCGAAAGCTTAATGTTCAATGTGGCCGCCGCTCTTTTATTTATGCTCGCCTCGATCACTGATTATTACGACGGCTACTTTGCGCGAAAATTTCAGGCAGTTAGCACCATGGGTAAATTCATGGATCCCATCGCTGATAAAATTCTGGTCACCAGCATTCTTGTCATGCTTGCGACTTTGCAAAAAATTGATCCGGTGATGGTGATTTTGATTTTGGCTCGCGATAATTTCATCGGAGGCCTTAGATCAGCCGCCGCTGCCGATCAGATCATCATCGATGCGAAGCCGACTGGAAAATGGAAAACAGCTTTGCAAATGGTCGCCATTCCCGCCGTCATCATCGATCAAAGATTTATGGGAGTGCCATTTGAAAAAGTGGGCTACTGGTTCTTATGGATCAGCGTGATTCTCAGTTTGACTTCGGGGCTTCAATATTTTTGGGGCTATCTTTCAGCTCGGAAGGCGCAGCTTGAAAAGTCGCGGGCAAACTAGAACCTTCCGAAGCCACCGAGCGCTTCATGCGAAAAACCGAGCCCTGTGACAAGCCTATTCCATAGGCAAAAACTCCAGCCACAATCAGCAGCAGCCAAGTTCTCAATTTTTTTGCCACCAGTCCCGGCGGCAGTCGCTTCACAGGATCCATCCTTCTATTTTTAACGAAAAAGTTGACAAGTCAAAGAGGTCCAGTGTTTAACCTAGTCCATCATCGCATACGCGTTAGTCGCGGGAGTAGCTCAGTTGATAGAGCGATGCCTTGCCAAGGCATAGGTCGCGGGTTTGAGTCCCGTCTCCCGCTCCAAATTCCTTCCTAGGTTTTTTGGATACCGGCACCGCAAAAAGAACATATTGATAACACTGGGAATTCCCCAGGGCACGATAAGCGCATCTAGAGCCTTACGGCTTTCCTGATATTTCCCCAAATTTCCAGTCACGGCTTAATTTTGGCTTAATCGCAAAACGCTTGTTTACGACTTTTTCGAGTTTGGATTTTAAGTCCCACAACTTTGATAAGTTCGCGAAACAGCTTGGTTTTACGATTGAGCGTTGTCTTGCCCTCGTCTGCTACCAAATCCATATTGATTTTCAATGATCCGAGTTCAATCCAGAGGAGGATGAATGAATTTGGTGAAGACACATCATGGGCGAATAAAGAAAGTTCCGGTCGAAGTTGTCGTGCTTCGACGGATGCGGATCTTTCGAAAGATCAGTCGGGAGGATGCAGCTAAGGCCATCCAAGCTTCAAAGAAGCTGATTGAGAAGTTCGAAAACGGACGCTGCTCATTTGAATCCGACCGAGTTAAGCAATTACTGAGGCGCTACCGCTACAACTGGACCGAATATCAGGACTATTTGTCTAATCCCTCAGGTTTACCGGATTTGCCTGCGCGGTCCATTTTCAAGAGAGAAGCTTCACCTCGCAGTGAGGGACGCAAATACCAAAAAGAAATTAGCAAAGCCGCAAGGGTTTTAAAGATTTTAAGAAACATGAGTGGCTGGAGTCAGCCACTCGCAGCTTCAAAATGCAAATGGAGTCGGAGCTGCATCGATCATCTTGAAAATGGCCGTGT
>JAYUCD010000094.1:0-24459 GCA_043740515.1 Bdellovibrio sp.
TTTTTAGCCGAGTCATTATTAGTTGAGCTCATTCTGTGGTCTCTTCAATTGGTTGAGGGATTTGACATTGAATATTGCAATCACTTTGGCAGCTAGCGAAGACGTTTTGATCTTGTGGAATCGAGAGGGGGTTGCAAAAGTCTGAGCAGCTTGGCGAAAAAGAAGTAACCTTTCCCTTTCGAGATTGGCAAGTCCAAGTTGCATTTTGAACAGCGTCCCTTTGGGCTGACTGCTTGAGTTGATCAAGACAATAATAGCCCATGGATCCTGAACACATCCCTGAGGATCGACCGGTGCTGTAGATGTATTCTGTCCTCGGAATGCCAGTGAAAGAATCTCCATCAGGAGTTTGGGCAATCACTTGGAAACCGAATAAAGAAAAAAACAAAAAGGCGATGATCGTGGTTTCTGCTTTTAGAAATCTCATTTTTAATCCTCGACTTTCAAAATCGCCAAAAAGGCTTCTTGAGGAATGTCCACGCTGCCGATTTGCTTCATTCGTTTTTTTCCTTCTTTTTGGCGTTCAAGAAGTTTTCGCTTACGAGAAATATCTCCCCCGTAACATTTGGCTGTCACATCTTTACGCAAGGCGCCCAGGGTTTCTCGCGCGATGATCTTGGCACCGATCGCTGCCTGAATATTCACTTGATATTGCTGCCGAGGAATCAGCGTCTTCATTTTTTCTGCCACCGATCGACCGCGCTGTTGAGCTTTCGTGCGATGTAGAATCAGCGACAGTGCATCCACCGGCTCTGCATTGATCATGATATCCAACTTCACAAGGTCGGCGTCTTCGAAACCCATCAATTCATACTCGAGAGATGCATAGCCTTTGGAAATTGATTTCAGGCGATCGTAAAAATCCATGACCATTTCGTTCATCGGCAATTTGTACTCGATGATCACTTTGGTAGCAGCTACGTAATCCATTTTGATCTGCGTGCCTCTTTTGTCTTCGCACAACTTTAAGATCGCGCCGATGTAATCGGTCGGAGTGTGAATGGTCACCTTCACGTAAGGCTCTTCCATTTTTTCAATTTGAGTTTCGTCTGGAAGATTGGCTGGATTCTCCAAATCGAGAATCTTTCCGTTTTTCAGATGAATTTTATAAACGACGGTCGGTGCGGTGGTGATCAAATTCAGATTGAATTCTCGCTCCAGGCGCTCTTGCACAATTTCCATATGCAGCAATCCTAAAAACCCGCAGCGATAACCAAAACCAAGAGCCATGGATTTTTCCGGCTCATAAGTTAATGACGAATCATTCAAGCACAGTTTTTCCAAGGCGACTTTTAAGTTTTCATACTCGGTTGAGATGACCGGAAAGATTCCCGCGAACACCATCGGCTTGATTCGCTTGAATCCTGGCAAAGCTTCGACTCCGGGATTTTTTGAAGAGGTGATGGTGTCGCCTACTTGCACATCTCGAATGTCTTTGATTCCACAAATGATAAATCCCACTTCGCCAGCGTCGAGCTGTTCGATTGGCACAGGAAAGGGAGCGTATTTTCCCATGCGCAAGATTTCGTAATCACGATCGGTAGCCATGAATTTGATGCGCTCACCTTTTTTGATTGTGCCGTCCATTGCGCGCACCAAAATCACCACGCCTTGATAAGCGTCGAACCACGAATCAAAAATCAGAGCGCGCAAAGGCAAGCTGCGATTGGCTTTTGGCGGAGGAACTTTTTTTACGATAGCTTCTAAGATATCTCGCATGCCAATGCGCTCTTTGGCCGAAGCCAAGATCGCCTCTGAGCAATCGAGACCAATGGTGTCTTCGATTTGCTTTTTCACTCCCTCGGGATCAGCCGAAGGAAGATCGATTTTATTTAAGACTGGAATGATTTCTAAATTATTTCCGAGCGCCAGATAAACATTGGCCAAAGTCTGAGCTTCAACGCCTTGATTGGCATCGACAACCAAAATCGCACCTTCACAAGCTGCGAGGGAACGAGAGACTTCGTAACTGAAATCCACGTGCCCCGGAGTATCGATTAAATTTATTTGATAAGTATTTCCATCCAGCGCCTTGTAGCCCAAGGAAACAGTTTGCGCCTTGATGGTGATCCCGCGCTCGCGCTCGAGTTCCATATTATCTAGGAACTGGGCCTTTTCTTCACGCGCTGAAAGAGATCCCGTTTCCGACATGAGCGCATCAGCCAAGGTGGATTTTCCGTGGTCGATGTGCGCGATGATCGAAAAATTGCGAATGTATTTGGGATCCATCTCTTCCGATGAGCCTATGCCTTTTTCGACAAAGTTTTAACAACATCTTTCAGTTGTTCCACTTTGTTGGTCTTTTCCCAAGAAAACTCGTCTCGGCCAAAGTGTCCGTAGGAAGCTGTCGGGCTGTAAATCGGTCGCAGCAGGTCCAACTCTTTGACAATGCGAGCTGGCTTCAAAGACCAAACCTCGCGGACAGCTTTTTCCAGAATCCCTGGGCCAACGGCGCTGGTTCCAAAGTCATTGACATTGACGCTCACAGGCTCAGCCACTCCGATGGCGTAGGCAACTTGGACCAAAACTTTTTCAGCTAGGCCCGCAGCTACGATGTTTTTCGCTACATGACGAGCCGCATAGGCCGCTGAACGGTCCACCTTGGAAGGGTCTTTTCCAGAAAATGCGCCACCACCATGAGCTCCGTGGCCACCGTAAGTGTCGACGATGATTTTTCGGCCGGTGACTCCTGCATCACCCATCGGTCCACCGATCACAAATCGGCCGGTTGGGTTGACTAAAATTTTTGTTTTGTTATCCATCCATTTGCTTGGAACTACTTTGCTGAGCACGCTGTCCATCACAAAACTTTTCAACTGAGCTTGAGTTGCCGCTTCCGAATGTTGAGTTGATACGACAATCGTATCAATGCGAGTAGGCTTGCCGTTTTCATATTGGAAAGTCACTTGGGACTTAGCATCCGGTCGCAAAAAATCCGCTCCAGCTTTTCTGAGAGTTGCCATCTCTTTTAAAATTTTATGTGAAAGTGAAATCGTCAGAGGCATGTACTCCTGAGTTTCGTTAACCGCATAGCCGAACATCAAACCTTGATCGCCCGCTCCTTGCTCGTCGCTGCCGGTCTCTTTGACTCCCATTGCGATGTCTGCAGATTGCTGACCGACAGCCACCATGACCGCACAAGTTTTGTAGTCAAAGCCTTTGTCCGAATGATCATAACCAATTTTCTTGACCGTCTCTCGAACGATATCGGTGATGTTGATTTTTGCCGAAGTTGAAATTTCACCGGCCACACAAACCAAACCCGTTGTGAGCAAAGTCTCGCAGGCCACTCGGCCACGTGGGTCTTGGGTCAAGATCGCGTCCAGAACCGCATCGCTGATTTGATCTGCCATTTTGTCTGGATGACCTTCAGAAACCGATTCACTGGTAAAAAAATAATCTTTGAGCTGAGACATGTAGAATCCCCCTGTAAAATTTCAAAATGGATGAAACCACAGGAGGCTACAAAATACAGGCGAAGGGGTCAATGAAAACCCCTTGCTAGAGGGCATAACTCGCTCAAACTTTGTCAAATTATGGAGGCCAAAGCAGGTTTAGGCCTGCTTTTTCCAGGGGAGAAGTGAGTTGTCGTATTCAAGCCGCTCGTTGACTCGGTCCAAGCGGCCCTGTTTGGAACGGCCAAAGTCTTTGCGGGCCTGCAATTTCTCCTTTTTCTTGAGAAATTGTTTGCTCAATTTTTCAGCTGCTTCGTCGACGGCCAAATAGAAAGAATCACTGTGCGAAGTCGCCTTGAAAAGGCCGGTCCCATTGCTCACCACGATATCGACGCAGCAATCATGATGTTTCCCTTTGCTGTAAAAAATCTGCCACTGACTGTTTTTCAAAAGCAGCTGTCCTGCTTTTTCTAAAATGTCCTCCGAATAAGTTTTGAGTGCTTCTGAAGAATCGACCTGCTTGAAAGTGTGCTTCCAGTTCATGGCTAAAGCTCCAAGTCTGTTAGGTTTTAGACGGCCATGCAGACTTATCGGCAGGACTGGACGTTGGAAGAGGCCCTTTCAATCGATTCTCAGAATGAGACAGGATTTCTAAATTTTTTTCAGGGGGCGAATCCAAAAGATCCACATGCAAATCAAGCCGAGCGCCGAGGAGATGAAAAACCAACCCCAAAAACGAAAGTCGATCTGATTTTTGCTCAAAGTTTTGACAGCGGAGAGCTGAAAGTTTTCCATGCCTGAGGCTGTGGCGCGCTGATCCTTCTCATTCCATTCCGCACTCAGAATCACTTGGTATCCACTTCCCGGAAGTCCCATCTGATTTTGAATTTGAAAATTTCCTCGAATTTCAGATTGGGGCTCAATATTCACCGAACCCAAATGATGATTGAGAAACCGGAGCTCGTCGGGGATAAGAACTCGCAAAGCAAATTTGCGAGCTTCTGAATTTGGATTGAAGATCCGGTAGTTAACTAAAAATAGATCATGCTCTTGAGCTTGGATTTTCAAATAGATTTGCGGTTTTGCTGGGGTTTCACCTGGCGAGTCTTCTGAGATGATTTCGAGCGGCTCTGAAACTGAAAACGAATACCCGTTTCGGTCCCGATAATGATTCAAGACTTGTAACAAAAACTGCCCGCGGTCCGGTAAAGATAAAGGGCACTTGTCGTTTGGATTTTGACAGAGATTTTGGAGCGGAATTCGCCACTCGATATCCCAAGAAATCTTTTGTCCTGGGGAAACTGTTTGCGGGTCGAGAGTCAACTGCGATTGATCCAATTGAAAAGTGGGAAAAACATTTTGTGCAGGCTCATCACCCCTATTTTCGATCAAGTAAATTCCCTTGATCAAAAGTGCTCCGGCCTCACGACTGAGGTGCAATTGAGATTCTCCCACAATCTGCAAAAACCTTGCAGAAGCAGAAAATTCTACGGCCGTGAGAAACCAGAAAAGAATCCAGATGAATGTTCTCATGGATCTCTTTTCCTCGGTGCACCAAGGAAAGATCTGACAAAGGCTGCACTAAACAAGAAGAACACGAGCCAGGAAAGAATCACTGAAAATTTCCAAATTGGATGCTCACCCCAGGTCAAACTAACCGTTTTCTGTGAAGGAATAAGGCCGATAAATCCTGGACTGACCAGCCAGAGGCGATCGCCCGTCGAAGCCTGCCAGGTGGGATGATAAGCAAACTTAAGGAAATGCATTTGCCCAGGGCAATCTGTGGTTAACTCCAGATGATCATAATCAACCTTCAGCTGTGGGTGGCAGTTGTCGGGACTTTGCAGAGTGTTCGCCCGAATCATTTCAGCTTGAGGTGAGTCGGCAGCCACTAAAAACTGTGAGTCTTGCTCGTAGTGAAGAAGCCAATCGTAAAACTTTAATTTATAATCTTTGAAAGGAATCCATTTCGGAGTTTGCTTGAAAACTTCGACCAAGGAGCTGGGCGTTTTCATTTTGTAGAGATGCCACAGCCCAAAATCTCCAGACTTTGCTAAAAAAGGGCTTCGATCCGCTTCGGATAAAACTCTGCCTGTGACCAGGATCAAATCAGAAACTCCGAGAAGCTGAAAATATTTTTCAGACTGAGCCACATGCTGTGAGCTGCATTGGTAATTGGGAAACGGACAGCTCGGCGTTTCGCTAATCAAGGACTGGAGATAAAAAGCAGCGGGAGCCAAAACAGTCGCTTGCATATAAACACTTTCCAAAGTAGCCCGACCTGAAAAATAGGGAAGCATTTCGAAAACTCGCATGCTCCCTGCTGAATTGGAGAGCTCACTGTTTTCATAAATCACTCGGCCTTGTGAAAAATCTCCCTTCAGTTTTTCGGAAAGTTTTTTTAAATCGGGATAAGCAGGTTTTGTCTGCCAACCCGAATAATTCCATTTCATCCAGTGAGCTAGGTTTTCGGCACCTCGAAGTGGCCACCAGGTGAAAATGGCTAAAAGAAAAATCGTGAGAAACCAAACCCAAGGTTTTGCTAAAGTCTTTTGCAAAAGGATTCCCACCGTCAGCGCAGCCATCAGACAAACCGCCAATTGCAAAGTGGGAAGGGCGCGGATATCGACCAAGCCCAGGCTGGGGAAAACCTGAAAAAATAAAATGGAGCAGGCAATCAGACTGAGCATCAATATCAAAGCAAAAGATGAGTGAGGACTTAGGTGGATTCGTTTTCGAAACAAGAGAAAGGCAACTCCGACAATCATCAAAACAGAAAATGGCCAAAATAGAACTGGAAAGGCTTCGTGATAAAATTGACTGCCACTCCACTGGAGACCAAAAGCGGTTGTCCATGAAGAGTTGTGTAACATCGGAATCACAAACCAGGCCGCCAACAAAAACGAAATCAGTCCCGAACTGCCAAGCTGCAAGCACAAGTGCTTTCTTTGTCCGAAGGGATGAAAAAAAATAAAGATGAAAAAAACTGCCGGAATGTAGAGCGCTATATAGAAATGAGAAAGAAGGACGGCAGCAAATAGCAAAGTACTGAGCCAGGGAAAACGGCGGCTAGAAATTTCCCAATTTAAAGAGCCAATTCCAAGTAGAAAAAAACAAACTGCGTACAGATGGGCGAATTGCCCAGCCAAAGTGGATAGCGCATTTCCTCCCCACATACTGAAAGACTCGTTATAAAAACTAGAGAGGCTGGCAGCTGAGGCCAAAATAGGAATGGGAAATCGAAATTTCAAAGCGCGAAAACAAAAGTAAACACAGACTGGAAAAATCAACATAGGCAGAGCAGTTCCAATATTGAAAGCTGTTCCCAATGGCATGAATAAAGAAAAAAAAGCCATCAACAAGTAAGGGCCAGGAAAATAATGGGTGAGATGAGGCTCCCCGCCAAGATTTCCCGGATTCCAAACTCGAACATGGAAATGCGGCAGGCCCTGCTTGACCAAAGTCACCAAGGGCCAAAAGTGAGATCCCGTGTCGCCGCCAGTGGCAGGATCAGAACCTAGAATCTCATTTGGAAGAAAATGAATAAACAAGGCGGCACTTGCAAGTAAAAAAAGGACGTCAGTTGATAGCTGAGATCGCTTGAGAAAGCTGATCCATTTTCGAAAAAAAGCGAAGCGGTTCATGATGGATTCAATCGAATTCGGTGAAACCAAGATTGAGGATCTCGGAGCTTTCGCCAAACTTTGAATAGATTTTGATAACGGTAGACTCCCTCGTGCCAAATATTGAAACGACTTTTTCGCTGATCACTGCAGCGCACACCAATCTGAACGATGCTTTGCTGATTGAGATTTAACCAGATGCAGATCTCAAAAACATAGGCGGTCCATTTGTCGATCTCATTTAAAATACCCAGCAGATGAGCCCGCTTGTAGGCTTTGGCTCCCATGGAGAAATCAGTGATGACCATGTGAAATAAAACCTGAGTGATCAAAAGATAGATCTGGCTGCCAATCACTCGCAGCCAAGATCTTTTTTGAGTACCCATTGTTTTTGAGCCAACAACCATTGCCGCATTTTCCAAGAGTCTAAGCGCCTGCTCTATAAAAGTCAGTTCAACAGACAAATCTGCATCCATCGAAATCACATTGGGAAATTTCGCGCTGCTGACTCCCTTGGCGAAAGCTCGGCCCACGCTTTTTCCAGGGATTGAAAGGGCCTTGAGCCAGTGAAATTGTTTTTCAAGATTTTCCAGCAGAATCTCCGTTCCATCGGTGCTTCCGTTGTTAATCACCAAAACTTCAAATGGAATTTTCAATCCGAGAAGATAGCTTTCAAGCTTTTGCAAATTTTCGCCGAGAATTTTTTCTTCGTTGAAGACGGGGATCAAGATGCTGACCATAATTAGATCAGAAAATCTTTTTTCGGCGGCTAGATGGGGCAATCCTGAGAACGTCCCGGTATTTGGCCACCGTGCGACGAGCGATTTGAATGCCTTCAATCTTTAAAAGGTCGACAATTTGCTGATCCGAATAAGGGTTTTTGTGGTCTTCCTTGGCAATCATTTCTTTGATTTTTAATTTCACCGATTCGCTGGCCAAAGATTCGCCGTCGGAAGTGGAAATGCCGGAATTGAAAAAATATTTCAATTCGAAAATTCCTTGCGGAGTGTGAACATATTTAGCAGTCGTCACCCGGCTGACAGTCGATTCGTGCATACCAATATCGTTGGCAATGTCTCGGAGGACCATGGGCTTGATAAACGCTGAGCCCTTTTCAAAAAATTCTCTTTGATGTTTAACGATACTGTCGGTGACTTTGTAAATCGTTCGCTGGCGCTGGTGAATCGATTTGATCAACCACACAGCTGAGCGCAATTTTTCCTGAATGTAATCTTGAGTCTTTTCATTTCCCGGCGCTCCCTTGAGCATATTCCGGTAAAAATTCGAAATCTTTAGCCGCGGCAATCCATCTTCATTGAGCGAAACCATATAGTCATCGCCGACCTTGTAAACGTACACATCCGGAGTCACGTACTGAGTATCCGCAGGCGCATAAGCCAAGCCCGGCTTCGGATCCATGGCGTAAATAATCTTGCACATATCAGCGACCACAGAAATATCTTGGCCGATAGCTTTGGCGATTCCCTCAAAGTTTTTCTTCTCGAGATCTTTCAAATGATTGTTGATCAGATTGACCAGATCGTGAGTATCTTCTTCAACAGCCTTGGCTTGAATCAATAGACACTCTTTCAAATTTCGCGCACCCACTCCTGGCGGATCAAATTCTTGCACAAATGGAAGAACGTCATTTAGATCTTCCAGCTTCACATCTTCATTGACGGCAATCTCTTCAAGCGGAGTCAGAATGTAGCCATCATCATCGATGTAATTGATCAAAATCTCGGCCATTATCAATTCGTCATCAGCAAAGCCAAACATCTTCGCTTGCCAATTCAGATAATCATGCAGCGATTGAGTGGTCGAAATGAGGTTCTCATAATTCATGATCTCTTCGTTGCCACCCATGTTTTGCTGAGGTGGCTTGTAAGAGTTCTCGAGATAGGATTCCCATTCGAATTCATCTTGTTTTTGCGGATCTTGATCGTTAGAGGACGCAGTTTCTGCCGCCGGATCCACGGTGTCAGCAGCTTCTTTGACTCGCTGTCGATCTTCTTCTTTCAGATCTTGAGTCTCTTCCAAGATTGGATTTTCTTCGAGCTCTTTACGAACAGCTGTTTCCAATTCCATGCGCGAGAGCTGCAACAATTTGATTGCTTGCTGTAATTGCGGAGTCATCCGCAAGGTCTGGCTGAGATTCATGGATTGTCTGAGCTGAACGGCCAAAAAAAAACTCCTGTGAGGAACCAGTGATAACACTGGAACAATCGGCACTGCAGTTGCAGAGACCTACAGTTTAAAATTTTCTCCTAAATAGAACTTTTTGGCTAGTTCAGAGTTGGCTATTTCATGCGAGGTCCCCTGGACCTGGATCTGGCCGTCTTTCAAAATATAAGCTGTGTCGCAGATCCCCAATGTTTCCCGCACGTTGTGATCAGTGATCAAAATGCCAATTCCAAGAGTTTTCAGATGTCGAATGATGTCCTGAATGTCTGCGACTGCAATCGGATCAATCCCTGCAAAAGGCTCATCGAGCAAAAGAAATTTAGGTGAACCCGCCAGAGCGCGAGCAATCTCGACTCGACGTCGCTCTCCGCCCGAGAGCGAAAAGCCCTGGTTGTCCTTGATATGACCTATGCGAAAGTCCTGCAAAAGCGAGTTTAGTTTTTCAGCTTTTCTGGAATCAGAATAACCATGAGCTTCAAGCGCCACTTGGATATTTTCAGAAACTGTCAGTTTGCGAAAAATGCTCGGCTCTTGAGCAAGATAACTGAGGCCGATGCGGGCTCGCTTGTACATGGGATCTTTGGTGATGGACTCGTTATCAAGAAGAATATCACCTTGATCCGGCTGAACCAAACCAACCACCATATAGAAGCTTGTGGTTTTACCGGCGCCATTCGGTCCCAGCAAACCAACCACTTGACCTGATTCCACAGAGAAAGAGACGTCTTTGACGACCTGGCGCTTTTTATAAGTTTTTGAAATCTTGGAAACAGAGAGCAAACTCATTTTTGATCCACTTTGCCTTTGATGTTTTCAACCTTAACCTTTTTTCCACCTTCAATGAAGACAATTTGATCACCGGTGATTTCATCATTGTTGTGCACAACGCGCGGCCGTCCATTAAAGATGAATTGATTTTGCTCAGGGTCAAATTTGACCGAGTCGGAGGTTGCATATTTGTCTGTGTCGCTGACCTTGACTCCTCCTTTGACCACGATCGCTTTCAGGATATCTGCGCCTGTTTTGTAATCGAAATGGGCTTCGGGGCCCTGCATTTTCAAAGTGCCGACATCGATTGAAACATCTTCGACAAAATTGGCGCTGCGATTCTTCCCAGAAAATTCGGCAATCTGACTTTTGATTTTCAGTTTTTTTCCCTCTTTCAAATCTTTGGTGGCCAGCACATCTTTGTGAATGGTGATTTTGCTTTCATCGACCAAAGCTTGCATCTGCCCACCTGTGAGCACGAGTCCCTTTCCTTTGTCGTCGGCTGGCCCGATCATTTTGATCGCCTCGGGACTGTTAATCATCCTTTGAGCTGCAAGATAGGCCACCGAATTTGATTCGAAAGTATAGCCGTTGGCTGTTTTCGTAATCACATGCCCAGAAATTTTCATGTCTTTGTTGTCCGAGTTCAAGGTGCCCTGATCGCCAGTAACCGTAAAATCCACTGCTTCTTTGTTATAGAAAAGCACTTTCACATTTTTTAAATTCCAAGCACCTTTGGCTTGTGAATTTTCAGCTGACTCGGCGATGAGCTCCCAGTCACGATTGCCTTTTTGACTTTCGACAAGATGCACACCTTGCATTTTTTGCTGAGTTTCAGTCTTACCGGCTTGAGAGGCCTCGGGTTTTACTTTTGTTTTGCTTTCAGTATCAGCAAAGGTTGCTTCGGAAGCATGCTCGAGATGAATCGGGAATCCGACAACGATTTCCAAAAACAGGAAAACCATAAAGAGCGCGAATAGAATTCCCGTTACTTTTCTCATTTTTATCTCATGCTTTTCTCAAGAAAAATTACTGAGTCTTACTTGTTAACAGGCTCTTTGCTCACGGCAAAATTGATTTCACCCGCTCCTGCTTCAGAGACGGTGTACATTACTTTCTTCACAGTCAGGAAATCAATTCCTTTGTCTGCCTGAATTGTCACCTTGTTCCAAGGAGTTTGATCTTTTTCGGATTCTCCTCTGGCGGCCTCAACTGCATTTTGCAACTTCTTTTGCAAACTTCGCTCGAAGTCGTCTTGGGCCCGCTTCATCGCCTCAATCAAACCCGCCTTCAGAGGCTCAATCATCCAGGATTCTTGAGCCTGCAATTGATCAAATTTGATGATCGGAGTCTTATCTAACAGGATTTCTTTTTTAGAAATTGTCACAACCACAGAAGGTTTGAGCTCTTTAATTTTTTCAGCTTTAGGTAAGACCACTTCTTTTGGAATGTACAATACCTGGCCAGTCACATTGTAATTTTGCAAAAGAAAGACAACGAGAACGGTGAACATGTCCACCATGGCTGTCAGTTGCAAAACGGCTGCAACATTTCGCTTTCCAGCGAGGCCCTTTTTTAAATGACGATTGTATCGGTAACGTTGACCGGGGGGATGAATTGGCATTAGTTAGGCCCTCCCGTTAGTACAGAAATTTGCGGAAAGCCTGATTTTAAAAATCCATCCATACCACGAATCAATCTTTCATAGGGAAGATCATCTTGCATAGCGATGGCTCCATCACTTTTCAGTGGGTGAAGTTGCTTTGCTTTTTCTAACTGCGCGACCAGACCGGCTTCATCATACTCTTTGTTGATCAAAGGAATGTTGATGGCTTGCTTTCCCACAGTCAAAAGATAGCCGCTGGATCGAATGTCCAGCTTGAGCACGATGTCGGCCTCCGGAGAAATTTTTGGCGGAGCTTGGTTTTCATTTTTCTTACCGTAAAGAGAACTGCCAATTTGAATCATCGACACTTGAGACCAAACTGCGGTGATCAGCAGAAAAGTGATCAAGACGCTCATCAAGTCGATGAACGGCACGATATTCAACTCAAGCGAGATATCTCTTTTTCCTTTTCCACCGGTCGATATTTGCGACATTTTTATTCCTTCAGTTTGTCTCTATTGCTCGCAATCAAATTCAAAAGACTCATGCTGCTCTCAGTGACATCATTCTCTGCACGCTGAATTCTCAACTGAAAATAACCGTAGGCGACGATTGAAACGATCGCCACCAAAAGTCCAAAGGCTGTACAATTCAAGGCGTGAGAAATACCTTTAGAAAGCTCAATGGCTTTCTCAGCAGGATCTGCCGCCGCAACCGCACGGAAGGAAGTGATCATACCAATGATCGTTCCTAACAATCCGGCCAAAACCGCGACGTTTCCTGTCACGGCTAGAAATGAAGTCCAACCTTCGAGGCGTGGATTCTCGCGAAGTGCTGCTGCATCCATCGCCACCTGAATTTCTTCATCGGGTCGCTTGTTCATGGCTTGAACCAGACCGGCTTTCACCACATTCGTCAGCGGAGTGTCTCTGGCGTCACAAAATGTCAGAGCCTGGCGCAAATCGCCTCGCATGATCATGCCAAAAATATTATCGATAAAATCTTTCTTATCGATGGTGAAATTCTTCAGGGCTAGGAATCGAGATCCCACCAAAAGAACCGTGATCACGGCGATGACCGCGATGACCCACATGACGAAGCCGCCCTCGGCGAATGCTCTCTGTAAAAACGGCATATTGTCAGTAGCGGCCGTGGCTGCGGTTGTTGCTGTTGCTGATGCTGATGGATCCACTTTCTTCCTCCTTGAGTTTCTCTTTTTTAAAACTTAAAATCTAAAACTTTTATTCTAAAACTTAAAAATACTTTCTATTTTTGCGCTCCGAAAACAAATGGGTAATCAACCACGGCGATCGTCCCCGGTGGTGGCTCTGGAAATCGAGCCTCCCGAATTCGCGCGGCGACACAGGACTCGACGGTTCCGTCGTTCAAGCTTGTCGACTTGGTTTTCGCCGTTCGCACTCGCCCTTGTTCCATGATTTCAAATTGGATGACCACTTTCCCTTCCAGAGATGAGTTCACACGAAGCTGGCGTTCATAGCAGGATTTGATTTGATTCAGAATCGATCGAATGACTCGACGAACTGCTTCGCGGTCGATGGTACCTTCCCACCCGGCATCCGCTCCACCCGCATCGATCGTCACATTGCCTTTTCCGCCGAGACCGACTCCAGATCCATAGCTGCTCATGCCCGAACCGCGGCCTTTGGTTCCCACTCCCGAAATTCCTTGGGTGGCAGTTCCTTTTCCGCCCGCGCCTGTGTCTTTGAATTTAGAACCGATATCGTCGCCGGCTCGATCTTCATTCTGACCAGATTTTCCTGTGGCCTCATTTGCCATTCCTAACAATTCCCCAGATCCAGAATAGGCTTTGTCCAATTGTTTTCGGACTCCGCCACCACCGAAGGCGCTGAGCAAGCCGACCTTGCTGACGTCTTTGTTGGATTGAGCATTCGCTCCTGCCGTGTCGCCAATTTTCGTCGCGCCACCCTGCTTGATCGAAGTGAATTTCTTGGGTCGATTGACGTTATTGTTTGGTCGAACTTCCGAGGCTTTCGCTGCCTCAACTTGTTTGACTGTCGAAACCGCCTCTTTCTTCCCTTTTTGAACTGCTTCTTTTTTTACATCAGTGACTTTTATTTTTTTAGGCTCAACAGGAGGTGGTGGCTTGACTTCGACCACTTCTTTTTTCGGAACCGTCGGCTCTGAAGCTCGCATGGTGGTTGTTGTCGGAGGCTTGTTATAAATAAATTGAGCGAGACGAACCTGCTCTTCTGGCTTTTCGTTTTCTTTGGGAGGAGGAGTGTAGACTGACATGTAGAGAGCTGCCAATGAAACCAGAACAAAAGAAAAAATCAGTCCGGTCAATTCTCCTGCTGTCAAATCCAGCGCAGGCGCCAAAAGTGGCTTCACCGTATTTGAAACATAGCGCACATAAATCTGCACAGTGCCGTTAACCATTGAGAGCTTCAGCAACTCTCCCTGATCTAAGCGGATGGCATTGACAGCACCAGCTTTCATGGCTTTGCCTGACTTCATCATCGTGTTCAGATCAAAAGATCCTTGAGAGGAATGGGTCAGCTCAACTTGCATATCAAGTGACGCCAGAACTCGACATCCACCTTTTAATTCTAGAAAAGGAATAACACCAGGAATGAAAAATCCCGGTAGAAAAATATCTGCCTTTGCACTTGTCCCTATGCTTACGTTTTGGTCGGCACCAAAGTGATAGGTGGACAGAACTCTTTCTTGCCAAGCAATGATCACTTCAACAACCGGACCCTTGGTCGGCTTCAAATAAGATCCTAGATCCTGAATTTCACTGGCAGGCGCGAAGGTTTTATCGAATTTTGATTTCTTTTTTTGCGATTGAGACGAATTTCTTGAATGCTCCGGCAACTGCGGTGGTTTGTCTTGCCTAGGCGTGATCGTGGCTTTCGAGCCAGGAAGATTTGCTTTGACCACAGGTGCAGAAGGAGTCGAAACGCCCGGCACGGATGGAATTTTTTGAGTCGGCTTGGAAGCTTGTGAACTGGGTGCCGTCGGAGCAGCCGACGGAACTCTCGGCGCGGGCGGAGGCACCGGAGCTATCACCGTATTTTCTTTGCTTGAGATATGAGTCACAGTTGTTGCTGGAACCGCAGCTTTTGGAGCTCCTACAAAAAATTGCACCCGAAAGGGACCAATTTCAATATTATCACCAGAAGAAATCGGTTCATCTAAGATTGTCTGACCATTTTTCTTGGTGCCACTCGTCGAGCCCATGTCACAGAGATAATAGCCGGAATCCCGAAGCTCAATCAGGCAATGAACCGCCGACACCGATTCATCTTTCAGATCAATCGTCACATCGGCGTCGTGACCGAAAATAATTTGTTCGGATTCGAATTGCTTCACTTCAATCAGCTGGCTGCCTTTGAAAATTCTCAGAATAATTGGTGATTTCAATTGGGACTCCGCACTCGTTGAAGATCCTCAGAGGTTGTTCGCATCTCTGGTAAAAAATTTTCTCTCAATTTAATCAATCGTTTATAGTTGAAATTCTTTTTTTGAAAAAGATAAAATAGCTCAGGCTTTTGGGTCGCACCTTCAACCAGCTCATCTTCGAAGCTCAGATTTTTCTTCTTCTCAGGTTTGCTGTCTGGCCTGCTCTCGACTGGCTTCGCCGAGTTGTCTGCTTGGGCATGAGCCCCACTCAGCATAAAAAAAGGCAGCATTAGAAATATAAAATTTCGAATGAGGCTTTGAATAGAGTTGCCGGACAAGTTGTGCATAAATTCTCTCAATCCTTCTATTTTACACCTGATTTAGCTTTATTTTCCAAAGTATTTATTCGATTTCTCGCCTCGGGAGAAATTCCGAGAAACCTTGCTTTGTTGATCAGGTCCAGTCCCTCTTGATTTTGATTCAAATGATCAATCAATAAAATGGCGTAATTGACGATTACGTCCTTGTTTTCTCCATTGAGAGACATCGCTTTCTGATAAATTTCTTTTGCTTCTTTGTATTTCCCCACACCAGTCAAAGAGATTCCATAATTATTTAAAACTTTGGGATCCTTGCTGTTCTTTTTGTAAGCTATCTCATTCGCGACCAAAGCCTTGGTATAAGACTTATGTTCAACATAAATGGATCCAAGGTTGGCAGCCGCCGCTCCTTCATCATTGTTATTGGCCAGAGCTTTTCGAAACTCCTGAAGCGCTTCACGGTTTTCTTTTTGCGTCAGTAGAGTCAGCGCCAAATTATTATGAACCTCGCTCGAGTTAGGACTTATCTTCAGGGCTCGACCATACATCATCAAAGCTGCTGATGGTCGCCCCTTGTGAGCAAAATAAAGCCCGAGAGCGTTCAGTGCTTTCACATCGTTTGGGTTTTTCGCAAGTAGCGCTGTTGAAGCCTTGTAGATACTTTCAAAATCATTGTTTTTTTCAGCGTCAATCAAAGCTTGAGATTCATTCCTAATTGGCACTGATGCCGCTCGCGAGTCGGGTTTCCCTGGCGAGCCGCCCGATTTTGTTGGCGCATCTAAACTATCGTTCTTCGATTGATTTGTCGGAGGCGGATAATCTCCTGAAGATCCATCAATCGAGGGAATTTGCGCTGTTTCCTCCTTGGAAGAAGTCGCGCAAGCAGACAAGAGGACGAGGCAAGAAGAGAAGACAAGTTTTCGAATCATAATCCCCAGCTTCCTTGGCGAACTTCTGAACCGATTTCGCCGCCGTCATAAAAAATTTTCGGGTCTATTTTGAGCGCCAACTGAAAAGCCTTTTTGTAATGCTCATCGAAAACCTCCAGCTCCGCGCCTCTGTCGACTGCTGCTTTCAGACTTTCCTTCGCCTTGCCAAAGAAGGGTTCGGCGAGCTTTTCAATTCCAGCTTTGTACTGTTTGGTCTCTTCCGGATTCAAACCTCTGGGAACTGGCGCGGTAGTTAAGGCCTCACCCATGTGAAGATTGACTTGTCCGAGCAATGACAGGGCACCGACAATTTCTTCAGCACTGTCATATTTCACCACGTCGGCTAGATCTTTATTGAGTTTGGTCACAAGAGCAATTTTCTTCTGGGCTGCCGCTTGCTGTTGAGCAGGATCAGCAGGAATTCGGATTGCTTTCAAATCGGAAAATACCGTACTGGTCTCTGCCAATTTGATTTTTGCCGCATAAGTTGCACCCACTCCTTTTTTCTCTGGAGAGTATCTTCTTTGGAGCGACAAAGTTTTTTGTTTCCAGTCATCGGAAATTTTTCTTCGACCCAAGCGAGCTGACATATCGTGAACCCAATAGGCTGACTCGACAATCCGCTCGTGTGATCCAGAGCCAGCATTGACGTAGTCCTGATACTTTTCAGAAGCCTTTGATAGTGAATTCTGCTTGCGGTACAAGGTAGCTATTTGGAAAAGCGCCTCTGTGCGATCACTTTTCCTGTTTTTCTCATGATAACTTTCGTAGTTTTTAATCGCCTCACCATTTTTTCCCAGGGCTTCATAGAGAATAGCCGCATTGAAAAATAAATTCGGCGCAAGTGGATCATTGCCGGCTTCCAAGGCGGAGGCATGATAGGCCGTCGCAGCTTCTTCCAACTGCCCCGAGTCCTGGTAGAGTTTCGCAACAATTCGTCTCGACTTTACTTTGAAAGGATCGGCCGACTTGTTTTTTGATTGGATGATCGCTGTGTGCGATACCATGGCTTTTGAAATCAGACCAGCCCGTTCAAAATTGATTGCTGAATTAAAGACTGCAATCATTCCTAGTGAGGAATTCGGATAAGCTTTTGAAAAATTCTCGAACTGCTGAGCACTTCCTGCATAATCTTTGGCAACTTCGAGATCTTGGGCTTTTTTGAAGCTCGATTTTTCAAGCACATCTTTGATATCCGAACCTGCTTTTGAGTTCGCCATTCCAGGAATTGTCAAAATCTCGCCAGCCATTTTTTCGAGACCATTATAATCTTTACGCAGATTATAGATGTCCAAAAGCAAGTTGGCCGAGTACTCGCCGTATTTGGTTTTTGGGTGTTTGGTCACAATATCTCGAAAGTAACTGATCGCTGGATCGAACTGATTGTGCTGGTAATAAAGACGACCTACTCTGAATTTCATTTCAATCGCCTTTTCAGTATCAGGCAGACGCGAAATGTATTCTTTGGAAGCCGCAATGAATCGCTCGACTCTTGGATCAAGAGCCACAGGCTCTAGTGATTTATCAATTCGAGCTAACATCTCTTTGTCAGTCGGCAAGTCTTTTTCCCAAGCAAGCACCGAGTTCTCCGCTGCTTGCGAGTAAAACTTGCTTCCCTTGCCATTATCCATCACCCAGCGATATTGAGCTCCAGCTTCTTCAAATTTTTTGAGATCGTAAAGGAGCTCTCCGTAATAAAAATGCATATCTGCGATCAGAGGCGCATCTTTGAATTCTGTGAGATAAAGCTTATAGCCTTCCAAAGCCAAGGCCTGAGAAAAATTGGCGTGCGAGTTTTGCGCGGTTTGATGCTGTTGCAGAACGTAAGTTCTCAAAGTTTGCTCGCGCAATTTGAAAGAATTGGCGACAAACTCTGTATTACCTTTATTGGCTTGATACCAAGGACTGCTTGTATTGAAATCTTTGATCCAAGAAAAAATTTCAGTTCGAAATTCGCGAGATCTTTTTGCATTCGAATAAAGGCGTACCACTTGATATTTGAAATCAAAGGCTTTCGGCGAAGTTGGGTTGGCGCGGATCAAGTAATTAAAAAGAGTTCGGGCTCCCTCGAGATTTCCTTTGTCGCTGTAAAGATAGGCTAATTTTTCGACGTAGTTGTCGCTATCTTTTGTTGCCAAGCTGCGAAAGTAATTCGGAGCGTTTTCTGGGCTTCCAACTTCAGCGTAGAACACCACCATGTCTCTCAAGCCTTCCGACTCGAGTCGATTTTTATTGATATTTTTTCGACCCTCTAGGCTGGCTTGCGCAGCTTGCTCTTTGTTCATTCGAATCAGCGATTCCATAGACTTTAAGGCGGCCTGCGATTGCCCTGAGCGAAACTCACACCAAGCCATCTTGTAGAGCGAAAAATTGTAAAGCCGATGTCGTTTGTAGCGAAGGACCTGCGCGTAATGTTCTTTCGCCGCCTTCCACTTTTCATTTTCAAAATTATACTCGGCCAAAGCAAAGTTGGCTTCGGTGACATAGGGACTTCGTGGATGTTCTTTGGTGAGGCGAGTGTAAAATGTTGTTCCCAGAGCAAGCTGATTCAACTCGTAATAATTGTATCCTAAAAAGAATAGCGCCTGATCCATTTTGTCATCTTTAGGAAAATCACGGGCAAACCATTCATAGAGCTGAACGGCTTTTCGGTTGTATTCTTTCGCATCCGCATTGACCAAAATCGGTTTGACCTTCCGACGTCCTGCTTGGAATTCTTTCAGGGCTTGATCGTATTCACCTTGCCGGCGAAAATCGATCACTCCTGCTTTTTCAACATAAAGCTCCGCCAGCCGCAACCACAGCTCGCCTCTTTGAGGAGAACTCTTGAATTTTTGAGTGAGCTTGAACAATTCGGCAATTTGCTGATCTGTGATTTTTTCTAATTTATTTTTATCTTCATTGGCATCATCGAAGAAAGAAGAAGTTCGCGGCGGTTTGACTTGATTGAGATTGATCGCCGCTGCCTTCTTTTGGTCAAAAAGATCACCTGTTTGAGGAAGATTGATCGCACCTTTTGAATGAGTGCCAAGGCCCCCTCCTCGATCAGCCTGTTGAAGCAATTGCCCAACTGTGTTTTTCTTCACAGCAGGCTTCGGCTTCACGGCCAAGGCACTTGCGGAAGCCAAGCAAAGCAGAAGTCCGATCGTGATTGGAGAAATTTTATAATTTTTCATTCACAGCTCTGCTTTCCTAAATAATGATAATTTCCGATTTCATCCAGCCAGTACTCGCCGTCAAAGGGCCAGTATTCGTAGCCGTTTTGGACATAAAACTCTCGATTGACGTCTTCATCAATCTGCTTGGTGCTTATATCTTTGCCAGCAATTTTCTTTTTTAAAAGTTCTTTTTGCCCATTGATCATCTCATAGCGAATGAAACCCGCTTGCTCATAAAGATCTCGCAGCTCATTGCTCGTGGTGATCAAATGATTTTTTGTCATGTCACCGATCGACATGCGAGTGTTCTTCACACGATTCGAGATAACTTTGTTGGCATAAGCGCCTAATTGGTTTTTGGCTACCAAAGGAAGGGCATCAAGGCGTCGTTTTTCATCTCCCAGATTTCGAATGTAATTGAATGCTCGCTTGATGTTTCCTTCATTGCCAATATGCCTAGCCACTGAAAACGGAATTTTGAGACCTTTGGACAATTTTCCTTCTTTTCGAATTTGTTGAGCCTTTTCGATTTCTTGGTAGTAAGTCATCGAATCTGGATTGCCCTTCACAAACTCATTTAAATTTCCTCGAACCGATCCATAGGTTTTCTCAAAAAGACCGAGAACTTTGTTCATCTCATCGTATTTACAAATATAAAGGTAGACGATGGCTCTCAACAATAAAGACTCGGGAATATAGTAGTCCTCGTAATAAGCCGAATGAAGAGATTGAAAGTTAGAAAGTGCCGAGCGAAATTTTGCTGCTCGAAGATAGGCCCAGCTCTCTTCAAATAAAGCTTCATGCCAGAAATCCGTATCTCGCGGAATTTTTCGATACCAATCCAGAGCTTCATCCCAAGCTTGAGCTTGATAATAAGTTCGAGCAATGGCCAATTGGGCAGCTACTTTGTTGGTGTCGGTGACCCCAGCCGATGTTCGCGAGGCGAGAAGACTTTGAAAAGATCGAAGCGCTTCATTGGTCTGTTTGTTTTCGAGAAAGGCTCGGCCGCGATTGAATTTGGCTTGTGCGAAATAGCGACTGCTCGTGCCGACTTTGCCAAAAGCCTGTGCCGCTTGGTCAAACTGGTTGTTCTTCAATTTGATTTCACCCAATCGGTAAAAAATCATGTCTTTGTATTTATCTGGAAAGTCTTCAACTTGAACTTTCGTCACGGCATAGTTCAACAAGGTTTCATCATTCAATTCGTCGGCAGCGACTGACAATTTTTCGATTGCCTGTTTGGTGTATTTGCTGTTGCCGTTTCGAATCACATCCACAAACTGAAAGGCAGCTGTTTGATACAGCTTCAATTCCAGCAGACAAACTCCGAGAATGTATTTGATCTGCATTTTTTCATCGTTTAAATCGGCGTGCCGGGACAGCGCAAACAAGCGCACAGCCGCTTGCTCATATTTTGAAGCTCGGACCAGGGCAAGAGCTTCTGACAATTGTTTTTGACTGGCCGAGGAGATCGGAGTTGAAGCGGTGGCTTTCGCCGCCGCTGCCGGCTTAGCAGTTGTTTTGCTCGGAGACTTGGCCGTGCCTTGGGTAAAAGCCGCTAAGATTGGTAAGGAGATGATCGTCGACAAACCAAGTATTGAGACTCTGGATGACAGTTTAAATTTGATCATCTGTATTTGGCTCCTGGAAAGAAGAAGCTGGCACCAAAGCTCAACATCAGATTGTTAAAATTCTGAGTTTGCCCTGTCGTCGGAGCGGCATTGAAAGCATTCCAAGTAAAATCCCAGCGAAGCCCAATCCCTTTGGTCAGCGCAAAGATCTGACCTGTCCCTAAATGAAGCGTGCTTCCGCCGGCTCCACCGTCGATGGAAGTTGAGCCTCCGCCCAAAGAAAAATACATATCAAAAGGAATGATCCTTCGATTGAGCATTCCCATTTTTCCATAAATCGGAGTCCAAACCACTGCGCCGCCAGTGTAATTTTTGGCGGTGACAATAGATTCGGTTTTCACTCCATTTTGATCGCGCAAATCTTTAATTGCTTGTCGTTGAGAACTGGAAATTAGAACTTGAGTCAGCTCGACTCCCCAGGCTTCATTGAAGTGATAACCTAAGCGGCCATCAACGCCGATTCCGATGAACCAAGGATCATTCACTACATCAACCAAGCCCGCAAAAAATTCAAAGCGGCTCGTTTTTGGTAAGAATCGTTTTTGAATGACAGAAATCTGACTGAAAGGTGCAAGCTTTCCCAATCCCGAAAAATCTTCCAGAGGTTTTTCTTGTTCCGCTTGGATTTCCGGAGCTGCCGCTCTGTTTTTATCTGTTTCTTTGTCCGTCTTTTTTTCAAGCTCAGCAGCCACCTGATCGACGTCTGCTGTGGCTTCGACGGAATCATCTTCCTGGGCCCAAAGCTGAGGCGACCAAAAATGAAGGACAGCGATCAATGCTGCTGTGCCAAGTGAAAAACCGTTTCGCATACTCACATCCATTTTTCTAAATTATCCAATTTATTGAAGGGGTTGTAGAAGCATCGACAGAAACTAGACCCCCTCATCAGCTGCATCAAGAATCAAACTCGATCAAAGTCCAGGTACCAATTCTCACATTTAAAATAAGTAGGACGCTCCCACATCTAAAATTGTAGCGAAATCTGCCTTGTCAGAAAAGTCGTTTGGAGACGGAGCTAGACCCGGGCCAGGCTTCAATGCTCCTTGCAAAAATGGACTCGGCTTTTGTCCGTACTGCAATTTGAAATCGGCTCGCAAAGCAAAGTTTTTTCCGAAATAAAATTTTTGTCCAATTCCCAAGTCCACTGCCGGATAGTTTTTGTGTTCATAAGCTGTCATACCCGCTCCGAATATTGGATATGTCGACAGATTCACCACGCCTTGTTTGGTTAAACTGATTTTGCCATAAAAAATATTCCATTCGTAGTGCCCAAATACTGTGTATTTGATTTTAGGGGCACGGCTGAAATCGAGATTGTTGGTTGCAAGCAAGTCATCTGTGTATTGCTGATTCAATCCACCGAGCCACATCGCATAGTTGAGCATAAAAGCAGATTCTTCAGTCCAGTGATACCCCAGATTCAATCCCAACTTTCTTTGGCCTTGAATCGGTTCCAAAATATTCCAACCGTAATAGCCCCCGACTTCAAATTTATTTTCAGTGATCACATTTCTCTTTTTGACCGAGTCGGGTCGATCAAATTTGGGCAACACAGAATCTTGAGCCAGTTCGTCTTCTGGAAAATCGATGGTCTCCGTGGCTTTTGCTTCGAGCCATTGAAAGCAAATGAGAAAGCTTGTGATGAGAGAGGTCCAGCCAATTTTAAAAACTTTTCTTCTCATATCATTGATCCTTTTCCATCGAGCGAAAGGCGCCGTATTTATAGATAAAATCACAGATTTCACGAACCGCTCCGTTGCCGCCGGGCCGCTGACTAACGTAATCGGCAATTTCAATCACTTCTTGCATGGCCTCAGGAACCGTCGCCGCAAAACCAACTTTTTCTAAGACAGGAATATCGAAAAGATCATCGCCCATATAAGCCATCTCTTCAGGCTTCAATCCGCTCTGACTTTGCAGGGATTCGAAGGCAGGAAGTTTGTCCATCGAGCCCTCAAAAAAATAATGAATCCCCAAACCTTGGACTCGAGCTTCGATGTCTTTTGCTTTAGAACCGGTAATAACCGCAGTCTTGTAGCCCGCATCCATCAGTCGCTTGATTCCATAGCCATCTCGAATCGAATACTGGCGCTTCCATTCTCCATTTGAATCCAAAAAGACGCGGCAATCGGTTAAGACTCCATCAACGTCTAATATGAGCATTTTAATTTTTGATAGCTTCGAAATTTGAAGTTGGGCTTTCATGAAATCCTTGTTCATCTCAATCTTGTCTTGTTGAGTTGCTTAAGGGCAAGACTCTTGATGGAACAGATCATCCAAACACAGACTAAAGTCGAATCTAAGTTTCAGTTCAAAGCACAGAATTTTTAGAAGTTTAGCGAATTTTATTTTTCAGAAGATCTTGGATATGCAAAATACCCACGGGTTTTTGCGTCTGCTCATGATGAGAGTCGAGAACAAAAAGCAGATTGATCCGAAATTGCTCCATCAGAAACAAAGCTTTTTCCGCAATTTCATAAGCGTCCACAGTCCGAGGATTTTTGGTCATCATGTCACTTGCCATACCGACGAATGGATCCTCGGTGTTTTCCAATCGCCGACGGATGTCACCATCGGTAATGATCCCAACCAAATTTCCTTTGGGATCAATAACCCCGGCAGCCCCTCGGGTTTCTTTTTGACTCATCATCGAAAAAACTTTTCGAACGGGAGTGGCCTCAGGAACCAAAATAAAACCTAGACCCTTGTGCATATTGTCTTTTACCCGGGTCAGCTTGAAACCCAAACTTCCACCTGGATGATATTCCGCAAACTGTTCAGCACTAAAACCTTTGATTTCCATCACGGCCATGGCCAAGGCATCTCCCATCGCCAAAGTCGCAGTCGAACTGGCGGTTGGTGCCAGTGCCAAGGGGCAGGCTTCGCGGGCCACACTGACATCAAGAACAACTTGCGCCGACAGTGCAAGCGAACTTTTCAAAGCGCCGGTCATGGCGATCAATCGGTTTCCTTTGCGAGCGATGTAATTCAAAAGTGCACCTAGCTCGGAAGCTTCACCACCGTAACTTAAAATCATGACCACATCGTCTTTGCCAATCACGCCCAAATCTCCGTGAGAGCCTTCAGCAGGATGCAAAAAAACGGCGGGGGTGCCAGTTGATGAGAAAGTGCTCGCCAACTTTCGCGCAATCTGTCCTGATTTGCCGATCCCGCTGACAATCAATTTTCCCGAACACTGCTCAAGAATTTCAACAGCTTTTTCAAAACTCGAGTCCAAACGGTCTCTGACCGCCAAAATAGCTTGAGCTTCGATTTCCATAACAGCGCGGGCGCGTTCGAGAGAAGGTCTTTTCATAATTTCGCTTTCAGCTTAGCTTTCGAGATATTTTTCAGAAGTTTTTGTTTTCACCGTTCGAGTTCCAACGCTCTGATCTTTCTGTTTGAGACTGGCTTTCACAAAGTGAGTAAAAAGCGGATGTGGCGCCAAAGGTTTCGATTTG
>JAYUCD010000095.1:0-1608 GCA_043740515.1 Bdellovibrio sp.
TGGGGAACAGTCGATCAAAGTCTGGCAGGTTTTTCGGGAACTCCATATCCCGCATATTTGATCTGACATGCTAACGCCAGTCAAGTGGATATGGAGGATAATTTATTCCGAGTCCGAAGCGCAAGCCGGAGTTTTCAAGTTGAGCTTGTCTTTCCACTGGGCCCACTCTTTCACCGTAAAAGTGCGCTGTGAAAGCGCATGCAGTCCTTGTTGCCTTTCAAAATCAAACAAATTGGCAACGGCGCGCTGACGATCGACTCGAGTCATTCCTTCGAATAAATCCGAGACAACGATGATGCGAAAATGAGTCTCCGCTCCACCCTGACTGTGCTTGCCGCTTTCATTTTCAAGCTCGAAATAACTTGGCTGAAAGGATTGATGAATTTTTTCTCGAATCGACGCTTCTAGGGTCATTGCAAAATCCTCTGATCAAAAAACTTTCTTTAGAACTTTTGTTTAAAACTATTTCCGAACTTTAGCACTCACTTGAGAAATAATCTCTTGAGCTTTCAAACCCAAAGTGAAGGCTTGAGTGAAAAACTTTTCGGTGGCTGGGCTTTCCAGAACTTTTTTCTCGAGATCTTTTGCCCGTCGCAAACCCTTCGCTGCAAAGTACTGAACCAAGGGGTGACCTAGAGGAAGACCCTCGAAGCGACCATCGTGGACCCACTCGCCTGCGACTTTTTCGGCAACTTCGAATGGTTTGGGGAATTGCGCTCGCAACATTTCGCTGCCTTTGAAATTCAATTCAAATTTGGATTCTGATTTTTCATCTTTTTCACTTTTTTCATTTCCGGAGGGCTTGGACTGAGCTGAGCTTGCAAATTCGGAAGGACGCTTGGCGGTTGCCACTGATTCGCTAGCGCCACTGTCGAGCTCAACATCCACCACAATCACATCACCGTGAGTGTCACCTGGCGCCGCTTGCATCTCTGGGTCTCGGCCTGGACGGCGCTTTGCTTTGGATTCATTCGTCAGATCCTGAGCATCACCTGGAGCTGTGCTTTCTTTTTTTGCGTCCTTTTTCTCAAAATTTTTAGTCGATGGCATGTCTCATTGTCCTTTCGGAATTTTTAATTTCATTTTTCAACATTCGATTGGTCAAAGTTCAATAGCTCTCTTGTCACCAAATCAAAATCGGCTTTGGCATGGGACTTCGAGCTAAAAATGGTGCGACTGGAACCAATCGAATTTTTTATCTCTGATGAGGTTCTAATATAACTCTTTAAGAGCAAATCTTCAAATTTTTCCATGCACTGAGAGAGAATTTCATGGCTGGAGCTTTCGCGAGCATCAAATTTAGAGAAGAGAATGTGCTTTTCAAGCGTCAGCTCAAATTCTGCTTCCAGATCTTTCAAATCGGCTAAATGTTTTTCGAGCCCCAAGAGCGAAAATTTATCGGGGTTGATTGGGAGAACCACCATATCAGAAGCACAGGTCACAGCCGTATTAATGGCGGAGAGGGCTAAAGCTCCCTAAGTTGCTGAAATTACTCAGCCTCTTTTTTGGACCCTACCAAACCCTACCAGCCATTATCTAACTTGTGTTATCACCGATGAGAATTAACTTCGACGGTGACTATCAAGCCGGATTACTTCTGACTCATTA
>JAYUCD010000096.1:0-7484 GCA_043740515.1 Bdellovibrio sp.
TTGCAGCCAGGGCTTCAGAGAAAAGTGAGCTCGAAGTCGAGCCCCTACACACCAAATACAAGGACCTCGCTTTTTTTCTCAAATCTTTCACCTCCAGCAAGGATGAACTGAAAGAAGAAAAGAAAAAGCGAAAGGCTGAGAAAAAAGCCGAAAAGAAGGGCCACAAAAAGAACGCCAAGACAGCCGTGGGTAGCGAAGTCTTCAAAAAAGTCTACGTGCTCGATTTTCAAGGTGATGTACACGCCAGCCAAGTCGAGAATTTGCGCGAAGAAATCACCGCCCTCTTGCAAAATGCGACCAGCGACGATGAAGTTGTGGTCAAACTTCACAGCCCAGGTGGAGTCGTCCACGGTTATGGCCTCGCTGCCGCTCAACTTTTGCGAATCCGTGAAAGACAAATCCCATTGACCGTCTGCGTTGATGCCGTGGCTGCAAGTGGTGGCTACCTCATGGCCTGCGTTGCCAATAAAATTTTGGCCGCTCCCTTTGCAATCGTTGGCTCCATCGGCGTGGTCGCTCAAGTCCCCAACTTCAATCGACTTTTGAAAAAACACGAAGTCGACTACAAAGAGTACACCGCCGGCGAATTCAAGCGAACCGTCAGCGTCTTCGGCGAAATCACTCCCAAAGGCGAAGAGCATTTCCTAGGACGCCTGGTAGACACTCACACTCTATTTAAAAATTTCGTTCACAAATACCGCCCGCATGTTGATGTGGCCAAAGTTGCCAACGGCGATTATTGGTTTGGCGATGAGGCTTTAAAAATGGGCTTGGTGGATCATTTGCAAACCAGCGACGATTATCTTTTAAGCTTTGAGAAGGACACTCCAATCTTTGAACTGACTTATGAAGTGAAGCAGAGCTTGGGTGATCGCTTGAGCGGCTTGGTCGGCAAGGTTTTGAGCCAAGTTTCTGATCATGTGATCGCTCGCCTCGAAGCTCGGAAATTTTTATAATCCTCATTTGATTTTTTTCTATCAAATCAATCACTTCAACTTGGAAAAAGGCTTGGCTTTCGGCGCTGAGCCTTGGTACACAAATCCACCTGCAACGACTGGGGAGGACTCACCTTGAAAGACATCAATGAAAGCAACGCCAATGACAATCTTGTCAGCGTGCGCGGATTAGAAACCACTTTCTATTCCAAGTCCGGCCCTTTTCGCGCCGTGAATAAAATTTCATATGATATCAAAAAAGGCGAAACCCTCGGCATCGTTGGCGAGTCCGGCTGCGGAAAATCAGTCACTTCCTTTTCGATGATGCGCCTGATTGAACACCCGGGAAAAATCACCGGAGGCCAGGTCTTCTTGAATGGCCGTGATCTGATGAAGCTCAGCGAAACAGAGATGGAAAATGTGCGCGGCGATGAAATGGCCATGATCTTTCAGGAGCCGATGACGGCGCTCAATCCAGTCATGACCATCGGTCGCCAAATCGAAGAACAAGTTCTCCGTCACAAGAAAAAAACTTCGTTAGCTGAAGCAAAAGAACGAGCAATTGAAATGCTCAACTTGGTTGGCATCCCCTCACCTAACGAGCGTTACAAAAATTATTCGCATCAGTTATCCGGCGGAATGCGCCAGCGAGCGATGATCGCCATGGCTCTCTCTTGCAATCCAAAATTTTTAATCGCCGACGAACCGACGACAGCCCTCGACGTCACCATTCAGGCGCAGATTTTAGAACTGATCCAAACCTTGCAAGAAAAATTGCAAATGACAGTTCAGTTTATCACTCACGATCTGGGTGTGATCTCTGAGATCTCAGACCGAGTGATGGTAATGTATGGTGGCTTCACCTGCGAAATCGCTGAGACTCAAGAATTGTTTCTCAATCCAAGACATCCTTACACGGCAGCTCTGATCACCAGCCGCCCCAAATTCGGTCAGCGTGTGAATCGCCTGCGAACCATTGAGGGCTCAGTGCCGGCGCCGCATGAGTATCCTCCAGGCTGTCCTTTCTACAATCGCTGCCCGAATGCGACGGAACAGTGCCGAGCCCTTAAACCACCACTCGAAGAAATTGCTCCCGGGCATTTCATCGCTTGCTTTCATCCAGTGAGGTAGCTGTGGCTGAAAATATTTTAGAAGCCGTCAATATCAAAAAATACTTTCCCATCACAAAGGGCTTGCTCCTTCGAACCGTCGGTCAAGTCAAAGCGGTCGACGATGTCAGCCTCACGGTGAGAAAAGGCGAAACTTTAGGTTTGGTCGGAGAATCAGGCTGCGGCAAATCCACTCTTGGGCGAACTTTGATTCGGCTTTATGAACCCACCTCCGGGTCGATTCAATTTCAAGGAATTGATTTCTTAAAGGTGCGCGGTGAAAAATTGCGTCAACTGCGAAAAGACATGCAGATGATTTTCCAAGATCCCTACGCTTCGCTGGATCCGAGAATGACGGTCGGTCAAATCATCGGCCAGCCTTTTGAGATTCACAATCTTTTGAATGCCAAAGAGCGAGTCGTTCGAGTCAAGCAACTGCTTGAAACAGTCGGCCTGAAAGCTTCGCAAATCAATCGCTACCCCCACGAATTTTCCGGCGGGCAAAGACAGCGGATTTCGATTGCACGAGCTGTGGCTTTGAATCCCAAACTTGTGATTGCCGACGAGCCGGTCAGCGCCCTGGATGTTTCCATTCAAGCTCAAGTTTTGAATTTGATGAAGGATCTGCAAGAAAAATTGCAGCTAACTTATGTTTTTATCTCACATGATCTCTCGGTGATCGAACATCTTTGCGACCGTATTGCAGTGATGTATCTGGGGAAGATTGTGGAAATCGCGACTCGGGACGAATTGTTCGGAAATCCCCAGCATCCTTACACCAAAGCTTTGATCTCAGCCATTCCTCAAGTTGGCGCCGGTAAAAAGAAAATGAAAAAAAGTTTGCAAGGTGAAGTGCCCTCGCCGATCAATCCACCCAGCGGCTGCCCTTTCCACACACGCTGTGCCTTCAAAATGGATGTCTGCGTACAGAAGATGCCACCTTTTAAAAACTACAATAATTCACAAATTGAACACAAGACAGCTTGCTGGCTTTACGAAAAGGAGAATGCATGAAATCTCAATTGGGAAAATCTTTTCTCGCTCTTAGTTTGACTTTAGGTATAAGCCTCAGTCTTTGCCTAAGCCTCTTCCAACCTCAAGCTCATGCAGCTTTGAGCAACGCCGAATTAAAAATTGGAATCTCGCAAGAGTTTGAAAATTTCAATCCGCTGATCATGACAATGTCTGCCAGCTTCTATATGTACAGCATGGTCGGTCGCGCCTTGGTCACCATGGACACCAAAGGCAAGTGGGTTCCTCAATTGGCCAAATCCATTCCATCCATGGAAAATGGAGGCGCTAAATTTATCACAGTGAACGGTAAAAAAACTGTGCAAGCGACTTGGGAAATTCTCGAGAAAGCAAAATGGTCAGACGGCAAACCAGTGCTTTGCGATGACTTCAAATTTGCACGCGAAGTGGCTGCCAGTCCGATGGTGAGCGTTGGTTCGAAAGAAACTTACACTCAAGTTGAAAAAATCGAGTGGGATGCGAAAACTCCGCAGAAATGTGTTTTTACTTACGACAAAGCTCGTTGGGACTTCAATCAAGTCGGCCAATTCTTTCCGCTTCCAAAACACATTGAAGAATCTGTCTTCAAACAGTGGGGAGGCAAAAAAGAGGGCTACGAGACCAATTCCAATTATAGCAAAAATCCGACAATGCCAGGACTCTTCAACGGTCCTTACGTAATTCAAGAAGTAAAGCTCGGATCTCACGTGAGCTTCGTGCCGAATAAATATTTCTATGGCACTCCTCCTAAGATTCAAAAGATCATCGTCAAATTGATCGCTAACACCGACGTTTTGGAAGTGAATTTGCGCTCTCAGAATATTGACGCTGTTTCCACTCTTGGCTTCACCTTCGATCAAGCTCTCAATTTTGAGAAAAAAGTCGGCACTGAGAAGCTTCCTTACAAAGTTGAATTCAAACCCAGTTTGACTTATGAACACATTGATCTGAATTTAGAAAATCCGATTCTCAAAGATGTCAAAGTTCGAAAAGCTTTGGTCACGGCGATCAATCGTGAGGAGCTGGTCAAATCTTTGTTTGCCGGCAAGCAGACTGCTGCGATTCATAATTTGGCACCGATTGACCCTTGGTTCACCGATGATCCTAAGAAAATCACTTTGTACCCTTATTCGAAGCGTGAAGCTGGCAAGTTGCTAGACGAAGCCGGATGGAAATTGGGTGAAGGTGGTTTCCGATTTAAAGACGGAAAGAAATTGCAGCTTCAATTCATGACCACCGCTGGAAATAAAATTCGCGAGACCGTGCAGGCTTATCTTCAGTCGCAATGGAAATCTGTAGGCGTTGACGTTGTCATCAAGAATGAGCCAGCTCGAGTCTTCTTCGGCGAAACAACGAAAAAAAGAAATTTCGGCGCGATGGCTATGTACGCTTGGACCTCTTCACCAGAAAGCTCACCGAAGCCCAGCTTTCATTCTTCTCAGATTCCAACGACTAAAAATGGATTTTCTGGGCAGAACTACATGAGCTGGAACAACCCAAAAGTGGACTCAATCTGTGACCGTTTGGACGGCGAATTTGATCCCAAGAAGCGTGTGACTTTAGGGCATGAGTTTTTGAAACTCTACACCGATGAAGTTCCGGCGATTCCTTTGTTCTATCGCGCCGACGTTTCGGTGACGCCCGTTTCCTTGCAGAATTTCCATTTGCCGGGACACCAGTTTGCGGAAACCAACGAAGTTGAAACTTGGGAAATTAAATAGTTAAATTGGACTGGGGAGCGACAGGGTGACGACATTTATACTGCGAAGATTGATTCAAACCATTGTGGTCATCTTGCTGCTTTCCTATTTCTGCTTTTACGTCATGACCTTGATGCCGGGAGATCCGGTTGAATTGATGATTCAAAGCAATCCAAAGATTACATCGGAAGATGTGGTTCGTTTGCGAACTCTTTACGGATTGGATCAGCCAGCCTACAAACGATATTTAAATTGGGCTGACACGATTGTGCATGGAGATATGGGCTACTCGAGAACTTATCGCATTCCAGTTTCTGAATTGATCGGCCCTAAGCTTGTGAATACTTTTATTCTGTCCATGACTTCCTTGGCGCTTTCTCTACTGATCGCCATTCCTTTGGGCGTGCTTTCTGCCCTTCGGGCCGGGTCCAAGCTGGATTATTTTATCAACTTTGTCGCCTTCGCCGGCATTTCGGTGCCTTCCTTCTGGTTAGGATTGGTTCTGATTATTTTATTTGCGCAGTGGATGCAGATCTTGCCGGCCGGAGGAACCTATACCATTGGAACCGACTATACAGGATTTGATTTGATTCTCGACCGGATGAAGTATTTGCTTTTGCCGACACTATCTCTCGCCTATTTGGAGATTGGCGTGTTTGTTCGATTCACTCGCTCTTCGATGCTTGAAGCGATGAGAAATGATTACATTCGAACTGCCAAAGCAAAGGGCCTTCCTCGCGGCAACGTCGTCTGGAAACACGGATTTCGAAATGCCCTTCTGCCGCTGATTACCATCGTCTCTTTGTCGATCTCTGGTATTTTCTCTGGTGCGGTCATCACCGAATCTGTCTTCTCTTATCAGGGAATTGGAAAATTAGTTTATGACTCGATCATCAGCAATGATTTCAATGTGGCGATGATTAGCTTTATCATCTCTGTAACGATGGTGCTTGTGATGAATTTACTGGCTGATATTCTTTATGGTTACGCTGATCCGCGAATATCTTTGAAGTGAGGAATGAAATGAACGACGAAAGACAACTCACCGATAAAGAGAAATCAGGTTTGGAACAAGTTCTTCCGATGTGGAAGATCGTCCTGACTCAATTTGCAGAGCATCGGATGGCTGTGGCCGGTCTTTGTGTGATTCTCTTTTTTATTTTGACCTCTCTCAGCGCGCCTCTCATTCAACGAATCTCGGGGATTGACCCTGATGCGCAGAATCCATTGCAGCGCTATCAGCAGCCAATGTCGGTAGCGACTCTTCCGGCCGACCAAAAGGAAGATCGAGTGCAGCTGTTTGAGAGCAACTTTAAAGAGCAAGCAGCTCAACTTCGCAAAGATTTGATAGCGAAAAATATTGTTCAGCCTTCCAAAGAAGAAGAAGCGATTTATGAACTTGTCAAAAAAGACAAGGCTGAGATTGAAGCTGGCTTAAAAACCGTGGGCACTGCCGAGGCGGCTGAATTTTCTAAAGTCACCAATGACTTTGAGACCCATCATTATTTGGGAACAGACCAACTGGGGCGTGATGTTTTGATGCGCTTGATTTTCGGCAGTCGGATTTCAATGGGAGTGGGAGTTTTGGTCGCCATTTTCTCAGCCATTGTCGGATTGTTGATTGGCGCAGTCGCTGGCTTTTACGGCGGCGTCCTCGATACCATGCTCATGCGTTTCACCGATGCACTTCTATCACTGCCGCTGATTCCGTTTTTGATTGTCATAGCCGCTATCGACCTCAATAAAGTTCCTCTGTTCAGCAGTCTGGTAGGCTCTCAAAACGAAAGCATCATCAAGATGGTCGTGATCTTGTTGCTTTTTTCATGGATGCAGATTGCTTTACTGGTTCGAGGCGCCATTCTTTCACTTCGAGAGCGCGAATTTATTTTAGCAGCGAAAACTTTGGGTGCACGGGACTCGACCATCATTGTTCGGCACATGTTTCCGAATGTGATTGCTCCGATGCTCGTATCGGTCACTTTGGGAGTGGGAAATGCAATTCTGTTCGAGACTGCTTTGAGTTTTCTTGGATTGGGAATTCAGCCGCCGACTCCAAGCTGGGGAAACATGCTTTTCAATGCCCAAGAGCTGATCTCTGAAGCACCGTTTTTGGCAATTATACCTGGAGTTTTGATTTTGCTGACCGTGATCAGCTTCAATTACCTAGGCGACGGTCTTCAAGATGCTATCGACCCTAAGGCGATTCGTCGCTAGGCGCGAGGTCGCCACATCCTATTTTTGTTTTGTCCGTTTAAATTGCCGACTTGCTCGACAGATTTTCAACTGGCACGGGCTCTGGCATATCCATGCTTGATTCGTCAGCAGTCGGAACAACAGGAGCTGGCTTTAGTTGGACAGACACTTCTGTGATTTTTGCCTTCTTAGATAATTTAGGCGCCATTGCGATTGGCTTCATTGGAATCATTTTTGAGTGCACACCGGTTCTCGCAGAAGTTGAACTAACTGGAGCCTTTTTATTCAAGCTTTTAGAAGTCTTGCTTGATTTTGAAGACTTTGTTTTTTCTGATTTAGCAGGCTTCAACTCAAGGCTCATTTCGCTTGAAACTTCTGGCGTCGGCTTTACCACTTCGCTAGGTTTTGTTTCGATAACCACAGCATCATCACTCGAAACTTCTTTTTTTTCTGCTGGCACAGATATGGTATTGCTGAGATCTGTCTTTTCAATTTTGGATTTAGCTTCCGGAGCCTCAGAATTTTCGCCCTTGGCT
>JAYUCD010000097.1:0-8033 GCA_043740515.1 Bdellovibrio sp.
ATTTTAGACACTTTAAAAGTGGATTTAAGAATTGTCGGAAATTCTTCTTCAGAAAGATCGCTTCTTTTTGTTGGCAATCACGTGAGTTACCTCGACATTCCAATATTGATGTCTGCAGCTGAAGACTTTTCGTTTGTAGCAAAGGAAGAATTAAGCCGTTGGCCTGTGTTCGGAGAAGCCGCAAGGCAAATTGAAACCGTTTTTGTGAAACGAGAGCATGGACCTTCCCGAAAACGAGCGCGGGAATCAATCCACTCAGCCATCACCGCCGGACAAAGAATTGTGATTTTCCCCTCAGGCACGACATGTGTTCAAGAATCAAAACCCTGGAAAAAAGGTGCGTTTGAAATTGCTGCCGAGAGAAATTTGCTCATTCAACCTTTTCGGCTCAGTTATCAGCCACTCCGGTCCGTTGCCTATATTGATAATGATTTTTTTCCATTTCATCTTTTTCAGCTCGGGAAATTAGATCGAGTCAATGCCACGCTTGAATTCCATCCCCCTGTTTTGGTCGATGACCCCCTGATTGTTATAAATGGAATCTATGGAGTCGTCATCTGATTACCAGCCAGAGCCTGGCTAAGAACCCTGGTCATATTCGACTTGAGTAAACAGCTCAATGATAAATTTGATGGCACATGGGCGCAGCCAGCCGAGAGCGGAATTTTTTTGGAACATCGATTGATTTAAAACTGGTTTTCAATTCAGATTTCAGGAATTCATACTGAGGATATTGAATCGAAGTGTTGATTTCCCAGGCTCTAAAAATATCACTCAGATATTTCATTTGATCCTTGGAACTCATTCCTTTAACTTGAGCCTCTCTCAGCGTTTTGGCTTGTGGAAGTTTGCGCAAATATTCATTCAAGACCTCTACGCTCGTGGCTTGGTCGGCTAAGAATCCAGACTCGCTGCCGGCATTGCTTTCAATTGCAATGCAACTTCCGTCCTTAAGAAGAGCGATGTCAAAAGCAAAGTTTGTTTCTCTCAATTCAGGAGGGAGCTTATCAATTAAGGATTGAGCAAACTCTTCTACTTTTTTGAAAACCTCGGGTGAGGACTTGATAATCGGTCTGTCTTCCAGTTTTAGCCACCAATTATGGCGATCCACGCTGGCATTTTTTAAAATCTTTCCACCAATGGCTTCGACTCGGAATTCACGATCGATATCTGCTTTCCGTTGAACAATCACATGCTCGGGATGTTGTAGATATTGACTAGCGCGCCAACCAAAATAATTTTTATGTTTTTGTAAAGTTTCATAGATCTTGTCTTCGTCTGATCCCGCCAGCGCTATATTGGTTTCATGCATGAACGAATCAAAATTACTTTTTTGATAGCTTGAAATCTCTTCAGTCAGTTGGGTTTTGTCAGTGATGATGCTGAAATTAGAACTGCTTTCGTTGACACCTTTCATCACCCAACCTTGAGGAAATTTTTGATTCAGCTGACGAACGAGCTCTTGGGGCTGAGCCAGATTCAATCCCATGCTCGATAAAAGATGAGTTTCTGGTAGAGCCTCTGCGGCATACTGTTTCCAGAATAAAGATTCGACGTATTTGTTTGAGGTCAAAATTTGAGCGATGTGCTGATTGACGAGACCTGGATTGAGGCGTCCAAGAACATTCTGACCATGAAAGGTCCGAGCGTGAAAAACCACACTTGAACCTGGAATATAAACAGGCATCTTTCCAAAACTATTTGCTGGAATATGGGTCAGGATCGAATGTTCGTAAGCTTTCGCTAAACTTTTAAAATTTTCTGGATCTTCCTTCTCTCGTTCATCCAGAAAATAGCGCAGGACCGTCGTATTTCCTGAGATTGAATTTTTGGCCACTATTTCATCGATTTGTCGAATCGTTTTCAAAGGAAGTCCAGAGATCGCAGCCACAAAGTCATCATGTCCCTTTAAATCTCGAATCCGAATTGCCAAAGGGATTTCCGGACTGAGGCTGTGCCCACCAAATCTTTGAATTTCAGGCAGTGCCCTTTTCACACGTACAAGTTCTGTGTGACTCAACTGATGGAGTTCAATCTGGAAAAATTCTTGATTCATTTCCATCATTCGATGAATCGTCATTTTTTTTCCAGTGATTGGAGCCACAAAATAGTGGATGAAAGATTGAACTTCTGCGTGCAGAAGCCCGGTCACATCGATCGAAGCGTTGACCTTTTCTTGGTCCTGGGAATCAAACCAGTAATTTTCGTCAGTGAACAAAAAGTCAGCGGCAAAAACTTGGGCTGAAATCAAGCAGACGAAACATAGCAGAGCAAACCTCATTGCAAACCTCTGATTGATCTCTCAAGCAAATCAAAGGCCATTTATTTGCGCTGCCGGCAGGGTCCAACATCTTCAGAATAAAAGCCTAAGTCCCTATCCGATTCCAGTGACATTCCTGGCTCATCGACCCTCAAAACTTCGACGTCCAAAATCTTTGGGATTTCGAATTCAATAGAGGTATTTTCACTCTCCTTTTTCTGAATTCATTCTTTTTGACCTTCATTATATATAGGATGAAATTGAGGTTCGAATAAGAGCTGTCGAATCATTTGACAGAGACCAAAAAAGGGCTTTCAAAAAACTTCATTTCCTACCTGCTCTTGCATCTCAAAGCAAACGACCGTGGCACGATTCCAGCTAGAGATTGATTCGAAAACGAAAACAGAAGAACGCTCAGGAGTCCAAGTGATTAACTCTGCTTTTTTAAAAAATGGAAAGCTCAGCTTTAAATCGGAAGCCTTGGCTGTCCTCTGTCTGAGTTTAGTTGCTGTTCTTCCATTTGAAAAGGCTTCCGCCCTCAGTTTACTGATGACTACCGATCATTACTGGTTCGATGCCAACGATCGATCTCCGGTTGATGCTGAAATGGAAATCAAAAATATCGACGGGACTCAGATCCGAAATTTAATCCAATTTTACCGAGGCTCAGAAGGTTTAAACTCGGATAAAATTTCTGTCGAGTTGCTTGCAAACAATCCTCAGTCGATCAAGCTCAGTGCAAAATCGGTCTATCATTCCGATTTAGTGAGCTTACTGCATCTCGCAGAAAATCTCAAAAAGCGAGGAGCTTCCTCAACAAGCAACTTTGTACCTCTTGCACCGAGAATTTTGCATATAGAGGACAATGAAAATCTCATGAAGTTTGCCACCGAGGTTTCAGGATTGCGCAGGCGGGATCTGAATCAAATTGTGGCTAAGGAAAAACAAAATATTCCGCAAGGGCGTCCTGTCATCTTCCGTTACTATATGGAGAAGATGTATGGATCCTTTAATAACAAGGACGCCAAGGAACTGAAAGAAGCGCATGGCTCCGAGGTCGTTCGCGGCTTGCTGCCCACGGGCTTCGTGGGTGCCATGCCTGTGATGATCGATGGCCCCAACAGTGCTATGTTTCACTCGCGCGATTATCATGCGACCAGCATCCTTGCCCGCTTCAATCCCAGCCTTGTGAATACTCACGTTCAGACTTTTCTGACAGGAAATAAATACGTCGAGTCGATTTTTTTCAACACATTTGTTCCGGGGATCATGCCGAAAACAAGACTTCTGGAAGACTATCTTTCGCCCTTCGACAAATCGAATGTCAGTTTGGAATCTTTCACCAAATTGAAAGCACGTCTGGACAAGGAATTTCCCCGCGGTTGGGTGATGAAGGGAACGGCGGAAAGCAACACAGCTCTATTTATCATCACTGAGAATACGAATTTTTCTGAAATTCTGAAAAAATACGACAAGCAGGTCTTCGCAGCTTACGAGGCTGAAATCAGACAAAAATTTGCCGGTGCCGACGAAGACACAATTTTTGGAAATCTACAAAAACACGAAGGCTATTTTGGTTGGAAGTTAAATAAATATTTGCACGAGCCTCACACCGCAATCGTCCAAGAAAAAATCGACATTGATCGCGAATACCGAACCGACTTGTTCATGGGCCGAATCAATGGCCCGACGATTGATCGATTTTTGGAAGAAAGAAATGAAAAAGGAGCAAACCTCAAGCCCTCAACAGCCAGTGATTTTAAAAAAGCGGAAGGCTGGGTCAACCAAGTGATTTCATCTCTCAGTCAGGGGAAAAATTCCTGGATGCGGTGGATGAATGGCGGCTGGGATTATGCCAAACGAAAAAGCGGCGGCTTTGCAATGATCGAGTCCAATGCTGGCAACGAATCCAGCGGATTTTATGACACTCCCGAACAGGTTATCGAAGTGAATGAAATTTTGAGCCATTACAAGGAGCATTTGGATTCAGGATTTCTGCAAGAGGGTCTGAGTCCAGAGCAGCAGATGATTTTCATACAGAAATTTGCTCGAGAATCCAATTTGGATTTGGCTAAACATTATCCAAATTGGGAATTTACCAAAGATGGCATTCGCTTTCCCTACAAAACTGTCGCAGTCTCCAGCAAATACCAGACAAAAGAATTTCTTGCTGCCGAGGCTCGAAGTCCAACTTTTCGAAAACCCCATCTCCGCTGCGGCGGCCTGTACTAAAGTCGCAAACTTTCTTCGGATCGCAGACGGGTTGCTCTCGGCGAAGCTTTTCAGTAAAACAATGTATGTCTTCACTTTTTACCACTCTGCTGCTCATTTTTTTGGCGGCGTCTGCGATTGCTGGCCCGCTTCCGACGATCTTTCTGGCTCCGCCCGTCATCGATGAAAAAGCGGTCGATCGTGACATCGATCCTTGCGATGATTTTTATCAGTTTGCCTGCGGGAGCTGGCTTCGCTCGACGCCCCTCCCGCTGGAAAAGGCCATTATCACGAGAACAGATTCTTATTTGGAAGAATCCAATGAGCAGATTCTGCGGGAAATCTTAGAGAGCTTTTCTCACCCACCACCGCAGAATAAAAATAATCAAAGTAAGCTACAAACAGACTCGGAAAAAGCCAGTGATTTTTATCTCTCGTGTCTGCGAGGACCGTCTCAGAATTCGATCGGCTTCTTGCAAGAATCGTTTCGGAGCATCGAGCAGATTCAATCCAAAAAAGATTTATCGATCTTTCTCTCCCAGATGCACCTCCATGGCATCCCAGTTCTTTTTGCTTTGGAAATTCATCCTGATCTCAACAACCCTTCTTTCATCGGGATATCCATCGCCCGAGGTGAATTTGGCTTATCCGGCCGAGAAGCATTTTTTTCCGAGTCTCATCTCCGGGAAAATCCCCGAAGGATTGAGACTCTGGCAAAATATACGGAACATATCGAAAAATTATTCGAACGCTTCGGGAAGTCGAAAGCAGAGGCGCGAACAGCAGCCCAAACTGTCCTGCAAATCGAAAGTCAATTGGCCCAGGCAAGTTATTCACAAGCTGATCGCCAGGATCTAAAAAAAACAAATCATCCGATGAGCCTCAAATCTTTGGCAGCCCTTGTTCAGACCTTCGATTGGGAGAATTATTTTGCAAGTTTGTCTGGGCCCCAGACAATCCACGCTCACTTCGATCATCTGATTGTGGATGAGCCGGATTATCTTCGGTCGTTGAACCGACTTTTTTCGCCGGACTCGTCGAAATCGCTGAAAATTTATCTGCAGTGGCAGCTTCTTCGAGCTTCGACTTTGATGCTAGGAGGAGAATTCGAAAAGCAAGCCTTTGACTTTGAGTCGACATTTTTACTGGGAAAAAAACAAATGCCCGAACGCTGGAAAACCTGCGTGCAAATTGTAGCCCAGGAAATGCCCGATGTCCTGGCGAAAAGCTACGTGCAGAGAATTGGCGGAAAAAGACCAAGAGAAATTGCGACTCGCATGATTGACGAAATCAAAACGAAATTTCAAACGGAAATGATTCACCAGACTTGGCTCGATCCTTCGACACGAACGGAGGCCTCACGAAAATTAGCTTTGATGCGGAAAAAAGTTGGCTTTCCTGAACACTGGAAAACTTACGATTCACTGACGGTGACGGAATTGAATGGTCTAAAAAATCTGTTTGAAGCCCGCGCAGATAGACTGCGAAAAAAATTTTTGACAGTGGGGAACTCTTCTTCAACAGACGAATTCGAAATGCCCCCTTGGACCATTGACGCTTCTTATGATTCCAGTTTGAACCAGCTGGTCTTTCCTTTGGCTCAATTACTGCCACCCTTCTTGGATCCACAAGCAAGCCCTGCAGCCAACTGGGGCGCTCTCGGCTCCACTTTAGGCCATGAAATGAGTCACGCCTATGACGACGAAGGACACCTTTTCGATGCCCAAGGGCGACTTCGAAATTGGTGGTCCCCGAAGGTCAAGGCTCGTTACACCCGAAAACTTCAATGCTTTATTGATCAGGCCAAACATTTTGAGATTCTTCCAGGTTTGCACCTAGATGCCAAATTTACTTTGGATGAGAATATCGCCGATCAAGTTGGAACTCGATTTGCGTTTTTGACCTACAAATCAATTTCGGCAAAAGAGAAATCGAACAAGACGACATCTTCGGATGAGCTCATGAAGGACCAGCAATTTTTTCTGAGCTACGCTCAAAGCCAGTGCAGTCAAACGAGTGAGCAGAGATTACGACTTTTGGCTTCAACGGATTCTCACCCTCCTCCACCAGCCCGAGTGAATTTGGTTCTGCAAAACCTCAAGTCATTCCGCCAGGCTTTCCATTGTCATGTGGGTCAAAAAATGGCGCCGGCCAAAACATGCTCAATGTGGTAAAGTAAATATCTTTCGATTGTGAAATTTTCAGGCATTGCGGGCTAGTAGGACGAAAATAAAGCTAGTCTAAACAAAAATACCAGACATTCTATTTCTAATATAGCTCGCCTTCGTCACGTGGCGTAAGAAAAACGCCTCAGTTAATTTCGACTGAGATAATTACTGAGGAGTATTTATGAAAGTATCTTTACGTTTTGCACAGCCTACGCTGTTTGCAAGTTTGCTTGCTTTGACTTCACTGACTGCTATCGCCGCACCTATTGTGCCGCCGACAACTCCGGTAGCTAAACCGCCTACAGTTCTAACCCAAGTGGTGATCAATGAGGAAGGTGAGCATTTGCTTGGCGACAACACTGGTCGGACTTTGTATGTCTTTGATTTGGATCAAGGCAAAAATATTTCTGCTTGTGCCACGGATTGCTCAGAAGTTTGGCCGCCCTATCTTTTGAACGCAACAGAAGCTCAAGCGCTAGTTGCTCCTTTAGCAACTCAAAAAAGAGCCAATGGTCAATTGCAGATGACTTACCAGGGTCGTCCCGTTTACACCTATGCCTTCGATCGTCATTCGGCTGATGATCAAGGTGACAACCTTGGCAATGTTTGGCACTATATCCAAGTTGCTCCCGCAGGAAAATAGAAAGAATTATTTAATTTCAGAGGAGCGGAAATTATTTTTCGCTCCCCTGAAAATGAAAGCCTAGTTTAAATACAAATTTTTGCAGGAGTAAATTCTAGGATTTTTAGTCTTTAACTTGACGGCGTTCTGGACTCCCATTTCTTGCATGATATTTTGAACGTGATTTTCATAGAGCCCGACATATTTTTGCAGCTGAAAACCTTTTCGAACGGCACGCTGAGCTTGCCGAGCTTTGGGATCGAGGTTGCGATTTGCCTCAGGCAACATATAGCCACGCACTTCATTCATCGTCACCGCAGTGATCATAATACGCGCCGCCTCTCTGTGTTCTTTTTGTAGCTCAACGAGAGCGACGTAATCTCACTCATATTCGCAAAGTTCATGTCGTCTTTTTCAAGGATAGGCTTGTTCGGAGCTTCGTTCCGCTTCGCATCCACTCCCTCCTGAGATTTATTCGAACTCATTCGATCATACATATTATTCACCGCTCGCCTGACTCCGCCCAGTACCTTGAGGCCTGAAGACCAACAAATTGATTGGTGGGTCCAAAAAAACAATCGAGAGCTGCGTTCAAAGGTCCAGCGAGAGCACCCGCTTTGAATGCCGCGAACAGCGTTTGTCCGACAAAACCACCAACCGCAATGCTTGTTGCAACCGGGGAAAGGCCATAAAAATATCGCCCCAATTGGAAGGTCACAGCACTGAAAGTCAAAGCTGCGGCGATTGCAGTTGCTCCTTTAAAATGTGGACC
>JAYUCD010000098.1:0-10087 GCA_043740515.1 Bdellovibrio sp.
GCTTTTGTGTTTTCTGAATCGACGAGTTCTCAATTCAGCAATCGAAATTTTCCGGCAACAAAAAATTCTTCGAGAAAACTTCCTAGAGTTCTCTTGGCAAGTCCTCGGGAAATATTTGGAGCCCAAGCTTTGAACTCGGTGCAATTGATTTGGCCCGATCATCAAGAGTCTCCGGTTTATGACATCAGCCACAGTGGCTTGGTAGTCGGTAATCAGGTGACCTTACTTCGGCCGAAATTGAATCAAAGCTTTGAATTCAAATTGAAAATTCGCGGTCTCGAAGATTTGGTTTCGATGAAAGCTCAGCTGATGCAAATTCAGGAGACGAGTTTCGGCTTTGCCTTTGAAACTTTCTCGGTCGAAAATCGTTTGATCATTGAGCAAAATTTAAAGGATGCTATTTTATCTGAAAACTTGCGCCTGATGCGGACCCCATTTTCTCTGCTCGGCGGTCTTGATGAGATCTGGTTGCATGGCCCCTTTGATACCAACCTCAATTTTCGGTTGAACTCAAATTTAGCGGTGGATTTTGCCCAGTTCGAGTATGACAATGTCATTTGGAGAATTGAAAATTCAGAAATTTCAATTCAGAAATCTCCGGCTAAGCTGGGAGAAGACCAAGCCTACTCTTCAAAAATTGAGAAAAGTTTAGCCAAAGTTTCCCTGGGCGCCAGTTGGATGGAGCGATTGATCAAATGCTTCGAGCGGGCGGGCCCTCGTTTGCTTGAGGAAAATTCAAATTTGAATTTGAAGCCGGTGATTGAGATTTTAAAGCAGCAGATTAAATTTAAAATGAAATTAATTCCACCGGCTCGGAACTCGGTAAAGGTTCAATCTCATTGAGTCAGCGATACCAGCACCGAGTGCAATTTTACGAAACAGATTTGATGGGAATTGTTCATCACTCAAATTATTTGCGAATTTTTGAAGAAGCTCGGGTCGCTTGGGCGCACTCGAGAGGAATTCTTAATTATCAAAGCAAAGAATCCGCCTCACATCTAGCTGTGCTTGAAACTCGAGTGCGGCATGTGAAGCCGGGAAAGTTTGGCGATCTTTTGGATGTGGATGTCCAAGCTTCTTTGAAAAAAATAAAAATCGTTTTTGAATACAAAATGTGGCGGGGCGAGGAGCTTCTAGCAGAATGTCGAACCGAGCATGTTTCCCTGGATCTAAATTTAAAATTGATTCGTCCACCTGACACTTTGAAAAAAATATTGGAGAAAGAATTATGGACAGGAACCTGGCTCTCGAACTTGTAAGAATCACGGAAGCAGCGGCCCTGGCTTGTGCTCGCCTCATGGGTCGCGGAGATGAAAAAGCGGCGGATGCGGCGGCCGTCGATGCGATGAGAAAAGCATTCGACTCACTTCATATTGATGGAACTGTGGTGATTGGTGAGGGGGAGCGAGACGAGGCTCCGATGTTGTTTATCGGTGAGAAGGTGGGCCAGCGTGGGGCAGGTTCGCCTGCAATCGATATTGCGCTGGATCCGCTTGAGGGAACGACAATTTGTGCGAACGGCGGCGTCGGATCCATTTCGGTGATTGCGGTTGCTGAGCGTGGAAATTTTTTGCATGCGCCTGATGTTTACATGGATAAAATTGCCTGCGGTCCAGGGGCAAAAGGTCAAATCAACATTGATCTCTCAGCAACGGAAAATATCCACCGAGTCGCCAAAGCTTTGGGAAAAGAAATTGATGATATCACCGTGGTGATTTTGGAGCGCCCCAGACACGCCAATTTGATTGCTGAAGTTCGAAAAACCGGAGCGCGAATCCATTTGATCGGTGACGGCGATGTCTCGGCTTCGATCGCAACAGCCTTTCCCAAGAGTGGAATTGATTTACTGATTGGAATTGGCGGCGCTCCCGAGGGCGTGATCTCAGCCGCGGCTCTGCAGTGCATGGGCGGAGATTTTCAAGCTCGGCTGGTGTTTCGCAATGACGACGAAAAAGCTCGAGCCAAAAAAATGGGACTGACGGATTTCAATAAAAAATACAGCATCGACGAACTTGCCAAAGGCTCCGTGATGTTTTGTGCCACTGGTGTCACCGACGGGCCCTTACTCAAGGGAGTCAAAACTTTACCTGGCAGACAGGCCAAGACGCATTCGATTGTGATGCGCTCACTGACCGGCACGATTCGCAACATTGAAGCGCATCATCAGTTGGCGAAAAAACCGGGACACTCGTAGGTGGCAATTCAGTTTCTTTGTTTCAGTTGTCAGACGGAGCTGAAATTCTCGGATGCAAAAATCAGCTTTCGGGAAGAGTGTCTCAAGTGTCGTTCGGATGTGCACGTCTGCAAGAATTGCCATTTCTACGATCCAAAAGCTTACAATGAATGCAAAGAAACATCTGCCGATGTGGTTCGAGAAAAAGACCGTGCAAATTACTGCGAATATTTTATGGCCAAAGCCGCCGGTTCGGCTGTCGAAGACAAAGCAGCAGCACTGAAGGCTGCTGCTGAAGCTCTTTTTAGCAAAAAAAGTTGACAGCCCAAGGCGCTTCCCCAAGGATCAATGGATATGGCGAGCGCACAAACCACCGAAGTCTTCAATTGCACACCCGCACAGTTTTTCAAAATCGTTGCCGACTATGAAAAATATCCTGAATTCCTCAACGAAGTGAAAGCCTGCAAAATTTTAAAGATCGAAGGCTCAAAAAAATTAGCCGAATTCACCGTCAGTGTTGTGAAAAATTTCAAATACTCACTTTGGATCACTGAGGTCGAAAACCAAGAGGTCAAATGGGAGTTCGCCGGCGGCGATGCTTTCAAAACTTCGACAGGCCACTGGAAATTGCAAGAAGAAGGCGGAAAATGCCGAGCTGATTATTTCGTCGAAGCAACTTTCAATATGTTTGTACCAGGCCCGATTGCCAAAGCCCTCGTCAACGTCAACTTACCGAGCATGATCAGCGCTTATCATAAACGAGTCAGCGAATTGTATGGCCGATAATCCAAAAGATCTCAAAGACAACAAAGACAACAAAGACAACAGAGATGAAAGCAAAGAAGAGGGCAAATCCTCGACCTTGCTAGGTGAAGCCGTCAAAAAAATCTTCACTGCCGGAGTCACCGCCGCCTTTATGACCGAAGAAAGCGTCCGCGGATATTTAGCCGAAGTCAAAATGCCAAAAGAAATGCTGAGCCTGATTCTACAAGGCGCCAGCAAATCCAAAGACGAAATCGCCTCTCGAGTCGGAAAAGAGGTCATCGGCATGGTTCAAAAGATCGACTTCGTCAAAGAAGCCTCTCGCTTCGCCGAGAATCATCGCTTCAAAATCACTGCTGAAATCGAAATCACCAAGAAAAAAGACGAAAGCTCGTCTTAAATTTTTTCGCGGGTAATTTCGTCCTGACCTGCTCAAACTTCTCACTTCGCTTGAACTCACAGATACTTTTGGAACACTTGTGCATTTAGCCTATTTCCCCAACCCAATTCACGAAAAAGTACCCGATTACAGAGCAGGATTTATCAAGCCTGATGACGAAATCAAGAAGCTTCTCAAGATCTGAAATTTTTTGAGTGCATTGGTCGGCCAGCCTCAAATATTTTGAATTCGGCGAATCGTCTCAAGTGTCGGCGTTCAGAAATGATCGACGCTCTTGATGCGAGCAATTAGAGGTCGACCTAAATTTTTTTAGCGACTAACGTTTCTGTTCTTGGCAGGTCATTCATTTTGTTTTTGGCCAGACGATCGGGCTAGTTCCCCACTGCCATTCGGCAGGGGGCTCTACAATCCGAAGGCCGAAGGAAATCACAGTGTGTTTTGCCAGTGGGCCGCAATTCAAAAATTTTTAAATTTTTTTGTTTGACGTAGTTTTGTGATTTTTCTTTCAGACTTGATGTGAAGATATTTTTCACTTCGATCCCAGGTCGAGCTTTAGATTTGCTCGTCAGCGTGAGCTTCCTCAGTGAATTGCAATCGCTCTGGACTGCCGTTCTTTGATTTTGATGCTTTTGAAAAATTCCCAAAAATCGCGCTTTAAATTCTCGTGTTATAAATGGATTGCGAAGATTAGATCGATAAATAAATCGATTATTTTAATTATAAAACATGGAGAATCAGATGAATCTGAAAATACTATCCAACGAAACTCTCAATCTGAATTTAAAGTCTTTGGTCAAATCAGAGCGAGAATTATTGTCTGAAATCTTGTGGCTGATTGCTGAAGTCGACAAAAGAAAGCTTTATCTCAAACTAGCCTACCCAAGTCTATTTGAGTATTTAACGAAAGAGCTTGGCTACAGCTTCGGCAGTGCTCAAAGAAGAATCGATGCAGCAAGACTGATGCAAGATGTGCCAGATCTCAATCATAAGCTTGAATCAGGCGTGTTGAACTTAGCTCAAGTTTCTGTTCTGCAAAAGAGCCTGCGAGAAAAAACAAAGCAGACCGGAATGAAGATCACACCTGTTGAAAAGCAAAACTTAATGAATGCCATTGAAGGGAAATCCATCGATCAAACTCAAAGCTTGATTGCTCAATCTTTGGAGATTCAAGTGAAGACTGCGGCAAAGACTCTCGTTCAAAGCGATGAATCAGTCAGGCTTGAGGTCACGCTTTCCAAAGAGCAATGGGAAAAGCTGAAGCAGGCTCGAGAGCTTTTATCCAATTCACTGCCAAATGGAAGTTGGGATCAGATGCTTGAGTACATCTCAGATCAGGTGATCAAACAGAAGACTAAGCCGAAATCGAAGTCCAAGCCTCAGGCAGAGCAGGAGGTTCAGTCTGCAAAAGTGCAACAGTGCAACAGTTTGGAACGAGGGCGGAGAGCCCTCTCGCGCCATCTCAAGCTAGAGAAAGAATCTCATCTCCGATCAGGCGAGCTATCTTTGCGAGAGATCAGAAATGCCAGCATCAGGATTCCAAATCCAAGCGCAAGTGTGGATCGAGATGGAATTTGCAGATTGATCATATCAAACCCGTTTGGGCTGGCGGCCGAAGTGAGATCGTGAATTTGCGGCTGCTCTGTGCCGCTCACAACCTCAATCGCTACCGGGAGCAATCCGGAATTCGGTGAATTCCCCTGGATCGGATGGAGTCAAGATCGATGTGACTTGCGAATGGGGTGGAGATCTTGGCGCCGGCTGATAAAACTAGACCAGAGTCGTCTCAAGATGATGCAGTCCGCAGCCGATGAGCAAATATGGACAACGTCATCCTCAGTATTCTTTCGGTCATCAGTTTTTGCTTTTGCGCACACTTCTTTGCCAAATCCATTCTCAATCCTTTGCCTGGATTGAACAATACTGGGTACACGAGGGCAGCGCTTCGCCTCAAGAAAAATTATCAAGTCTTTTCTTTGGGAGTGATGACCTTTGTTTTTTTGATTGGCCTCGTTATCTCTTTCACCAAGGTGTTTATCGAACTATGATTCGAGTCCTCTATCGAAGGAGGACGTATGGAAAAATCAAAGTCTTTTCAAACAGTCAATCCAGCCACCGGCGAAATTCTTAAAACTTATCAGCATTTGGATGCCTCGGAAATTGAGCGCCATCTTGCATCGGCTTTTGTCTATTATGAAAAAGCAAAGTCAAAGCCTGTCGAGTTAAAAGCGCAGCAGCTTCGCCTTTTGGCGCAGGCACTTCGCTCGCATTTACCAGACTTGGCGCAGACGATGGCATTGGAAATGGGGAAGTCTCTGAAAGAGGCGCATTTAGAAATCGAAAAGTGCGCTGTGACCTGTGACTACTTCAGCGAAAATTTAAAAACTTTGATGGCCAATGAAGTTGTGAAGTCTGGTTACCAACAATCTTACATTGCTAAAGATTCGCTTGGGCCGGTGCTCGCGATCATGCCGTGGAATTTTCCGATCTGGCAGGTGATTCGCTTTGCTGCTCCGGCGGTTGGCATTGGCAATCCGATTTTGCTCAAGCATGCCGATCAAACTTCGGGCTGTGCTGAAATGTTACAAAAAATATTTGATCAAGTTGAAAAAGGATTGTTCTTCAATTTGCGAGTCGATCACGATCAAATTTCTCAGATCATCGCCGACCCTCGAGTCCGCGCCGTGACCTTGACCGGAAGCGCGAAGGCAGGCCAAGAGATCGCAGCAGTTGCTGGAAAAAATTTGAAGAAAACCGTTTTGGAGCTCGGAGGCAGTGATGCCTATGTGGTTTTCCAAGATGCTCAGGTTGTGGCGGCGGCACAAGTCTGCGCCAAAGCCCGTATGGTCAACAATGGCCAAAGCTGTGTTGCGGCCAAACGCTTTATCGTGCACAAATCCGTGCTCAATGAATTCTTGAAAAATTTCAAGTTAAGCGTTCAAAGTTTGAAGCGGGGCGATCCCCTCAACCCTTTGACCGACATTGGTAGCCTTGCGGGAAAACGATTTCAGACTCAGTTGTTGGAGCAATGTGCGGAGCTTGAAAAACGGGGAGCAGAAAAAATTTGGGATGCGGCTATCGAGGAAAAATTTGATTTTCAGTTGCCAAGCGCTCACTTCCCGCCGCGCATTTATAAGGCCAACAAAAACGAAGAAGCTTTTTTTCGCGAGGAGCTCTTCGGGCCGGTGGCTCTGATTTTTGATTTTGAATCCGAAGAAGAAGCTCTCAAGCTTTGCAATCGCTCCATCTACGGCTTAGGTGGCGCCGTTTTTTCTCAAGACATCGAGCGTGCACAAAAGTTCGCCCGGCAAATGGAAACTGGATTTGTTGGCATCAACGACCAGGTGAAATCCGATGTGCATTTGCCTTTTGGCGGAGTGAAAAGCTCCGGCTACGGACGAGAACTGAGCCATTTTGGATTTCATGAGTTCTGCAATATCAAATCCATCGGCATCGGTGTTTAATCAAATTTAACTAGCTGCTAAGGTTCTGATTCCAGCCGTTGAAATTTTGCAATTCTCGCATTTCATTTTCAAGCTCCTCGGGTGGCTCGAGGAAAAAAGATTTTTCCAGTTTTTGACGTTCTTTTTCTTCGAGAAAATCTCCGGCCTCATCCAGGCTGACCGGGTGGGCAGATTGCATTTGATTTCCATCGGAATAGTTTCGGCTGGCGGCAAAGGCTTCGGGGGCTGCGGGTTCGCGAATCCCAGAAAACTCCATAAAAGCTTGAATGAAGCGAAGGCTATTTTCTCGCACTTCGAAAACTTCGGAAAACGCATCTTTTAGATTCAATAAAAAACTCCGAGTCGGTTCCTCTTCAACCAAACTCATTTCTTCCAAATTGAGGCGCAAAAATTCAGCCCAGTCATTGCTATGAAACTTTCGTTCGGTTTGAAAGATCAGGCGGTGGATGAGGTTGACTCGCAAATCTTTTTCATAAGCGTCCAAATCCTGGCGAGCAGCTGTCTTCTCAGCCCAGTTGCTCAGATTTTCAATCAGTTGAGTCCGATTTTCAGCAAAAGCAGGTGTTGAGCTGAGAGCAATCAGCAAAAGACTGAGCAGGCAGAGCCAGAAGCTGCGAACCGGAAGACTGGAGATAAGTTGTGGCCATCGCTTGGGCATGGCCGGATTTTAGCGCAATTCAGCAATGATTACCTGAAGTCCTCGAGAGAAAAGCTGAGAGGCGAAAGAAATTCAGGCTTGTCAAAACTTTGGACAAGTTGGGCTTCCAAAAGTAAGAATCTTCTATGGCCAACTCGTCAAATCGATGGACTGCTCTCGAGCATCAAGTCTTTAAGGAACTGCAAGCCCATCAGATCGTCGGCAAGTCTCTGTTGCTGGCAGTTTCAGGAGGCGGCGATTCCATGGCACTTCTGGGAGTGCTCCAAAGAATCAGTCAGGCCTTGCAACTGAAGATTTCTGTCGCCCACATTCATCACGGGCCCGCCAAATTCCTTGAGCAAAAGGCATATCGCGATAGCGCCCGTAAGCATGTAGAGAATTATTGTCAGCAGAAGGCGATTCAGTTTTTCTCGGCGACAAGTTGGGATATGCTGAATTCAGAAGAGGAAATGAGAAATTTTCGAAAGTCTGAAATTGAAAAAATTCGTTGCGAGAACAAACTCGATTTCTCGGTTTGGGCCCACCACCAAGATGATTTTTTAGAAACTCAAGTGATGCGATTGATTCGAGGCACAGGCGAAAAAGGTCTGACTCCTATGTCAATTCTCAAAAAAACAGAGCTTCGACCTTTTTTATTGAGTTCAAAAAATACGCTCTTGGATTATCTGACTCATCAAAATATTTCATACCTGAAAGATCCCAGCAATTCTGAGATAGGTCCTTTTCGCAATTGGCTTAGGCAAGATTGGTTGCCCCAATTGGAGAAGAGACAGCCCGGCGCGCTGCATTCTCTGGCTCGGTCTTTAGGCTTGCTCGCCGAGGAGAAGAATTCGGAAATCCCATCCTCTCTTTGGCTCTCATCTGAAGCCAAATCAGTAGCAGGCCCAGCCTTGTCGCGACCGGTTTATCTCAGTTTAAGTCACTCGCAGCAAAAAGAAGCGATCGCAGCTTATTTGCGACACTGTGGTCAGATCCAGTTTACGCAAAATCAGGTGTTAGAAGTCATGAAACAACTGGACATTCCTCAGAACACACACAGCTTTACATGTATGAAACGAGTCTGGTCTGTGAACAAAGATGTGATTTCCGTCACAGCTCCTTTTGTTGTGAACCAAAATTGATGGTGCTACACTCAAGGTGAACGGAATCAACGAACTCAAAGTTATACGAGGTAACTATGAATCAAAAAGTGACCGCCTTCTGGTTTGCCATGGTGATTATCGCCATTTTCTCTTTCACTGCCTACCAAACCAGACACGATTCGCAAATCACAGATTTCAACTATTCGAAATTTTCTGAAGCGGTCAAAGCGCACGAAGTAGCGAGCATCACATTCCGTCCTGACACCAGCGAAATCGTTGGCGACATGAAGCCGGAGTTCGATAAAAAATACGGTGCGAAGCATTTCCAAATCGTCGGAAATGTTGGCGACGAGGGCCTCAAATTTTTGCAAGCCAATGGCATCACGCCGAACTACGAAAAAGGCGAGGGCAGTGGCCTCTTGATGAATCTACTTATCAACTCACTTCCATTCCTGCTGGGAATCGGATTTTTGTTTATTATCATGCGGCAGATTCAAGCGGGCGGCGGTAAGGCGATGAGTTTTGGAAAAAGCCGAGCCAAACTTCTGACCGAAACTAAAAACCGAATCACTTTCAAAGAAGTGGCGGGAGTGGATGAAGCCAAAGATGACCTGCAAGAAATCGTGCATTTCCTAAAAGACCCGAAACGCTTCACCAAGCTCGGCGGCCGAATTCCAAAAGGCGTTCTGCTTGTTGGAGCTCCTGGAACTGGAAAAACTTTATTGGCGCGAGCTGTTGCAGGTGAAGCGGGGGTTCCTTTCTTTACAATTTCCGGATCAGACTTTGTGGAAATGTTTGTCGGAGTCGGTGCTAGCCGAGTTCGAGATCTTTTCGAGCAAGGAAAAAAACAAGCGCCTTGTTTGATCTTTATTGATGAGATCGACGCAGTCGGCAGACACCGAGGCGCAGGCATGGGCGGCGGTCATGATGAGCGTGAGCAAACCTTGAATCAGTTGCTGGTTGAAATGGATGGATTCGAATCTTCTGAAGGTGTGATTTTAATTGCAGCCACAAATCGTCCTGACGTTTTGGATCCGGCACTGCTGCGACCAGGTCGATTCGATCGGCGAGTCGTAGTCAACAAGCCTGACGTCAATGGACGCCGACAGATTTTAGAAGTGCACACAAGAAAAACTCCAATCGGTCCAGACGTAGATTTGGAAAAAATCGCTCGAGGAACTCCAGGATTTTCAGGTGCGGACTTGGAAAATCTGGTGAATGAAGCAGCTCTTGTGGCGGCTCGGACTGATGAGAAATTCTTGGACATGGAGGCTTTCGAAAAAGCCAAAGACAAAGTCTTGATGGGCTCTGAGCGAAAATCCATGGTGATCAGCGAAGAAGACAAGCGAGTGACGGCTTACCACGAAGCTGGCCACACCTTGGTTGGAAAAAAGCTCGAAGGTTTGGATCCAATTCACAAGGTGACAATCATTCCTCGCGGAATGGCTCTCGGCGTGACTCAGACTCTGCCGGAAAAAGATTCCCACAGTTTGTCTAAAACCAAAGCGACCAATATGATTTCCTTTTTATTCGGTGGGCGAGCCGCTGAGG
>JAYUCD010000099.1:0-4231 GCA_043740515.1 Bdellovibrio sp.
CGCGCTACTGGTCAGGCTGGAAAGCCCCGGCGCCGCACTCTACCGCCAGGCTCGGAGCGGTAAAGACGGTCGAGTTTTCACTTTGATCAAATTTCGCTCCATGCGAAACGATGCGGAAAAGCATGGAGCTCAATGGGCGCAGACCAATGATTCACGCATCACGGGGCTTGGAAAGATTCTGCGAAAAACACGTCTCGATGAGCTTCCACAACTGTCGAATATTTTGAAAGGCGAAATGAGTTTCGTAGGGCCTCGTCCTGAGCGGCCTCAGTTCAATGCGGAGTTGGAAAAAAACATTCCCTTTTATCAGCTACGGCATTTGGTGCGTCCAGGTTTAACCGGATGGGCACAAGTGAATTATCCCTACGGGGCTTCGATGGAAGATTCTTATCAGAAATTGCAATATGACCTCTATTACGTGAAGAATTTTTCGCTTTTGCTGGATCTGCAAATCATTTTGAAAACCATACGCGTTGTGATTCTCGGGCAGGGGCGCTGATGAGCTGGAAGAGAGGCTTAGCCGTTTCGCTTTTTCTATTCGTGGTCTCAACTCTGATTTCACAGTCTGCAATGGATGGCTTTGCCATTTTTTCAATTTTGTTTCTGATTGGGTTTTGGTTCCAGCAACGGAAAAGTTTTCCGCTTCTACCTAAGTTAGGAATCGAAAAACAATTTCTGATCTTCGCAGTCGCTGTGATCCTCAGCTTTGCCGTGAATTGGAAAACCGAAAGTCTTGCGGTTAATCGAATTGTCGAGTTGAAATGGATTTTAAATTTTTATTTTCTTGTCGCTGCTCTCAGATTGTTTCAGCCGGACTGGAAAACCATGCAGCGCCTTCAATGTGTGATCGCCTTCACTTCCGTTTTTGCGCTGTTGTCGCCGATCTTGGGTTACGACCTTCTTCGGGGAGTCAACGCCATTATCGATCGCACTCCATCTGGAGTCGCACGAGTGGGTGGATTCTTCAGCGATCCAATGACCTTTGCGCATTTGCATGCACTTTATTTTTTTCTCCTGGCAGGCATGACCTTGAAATTTTTTGAGGCTCGCACGCGCGATCGGTTTGTCACACTAGCTTTGACCGCTTTGGTCGGCACCTCTTTGCTCCTCAGCTTCACTCGAGGAGTCTGGGCTGGCATGTTCGTCGGCTTGGTGCTCACAGGCTTCATCTTCAACAAACGCCGCGGCTTTTTGATTCTTCTTTCGTCCGTCGTCCTTGCGCCCGCAGCGTTCTTCCTCATCCCCTCCATCCAGGAACGGGTGCTGCAATTTCAATCCACCGCCAGCTACGACGGCGAGCGCTGGTGGATTTGGAAAGCCAATTGGCAGATCTTCCTCGATCATCCAATCTTCGGCATCGGTTACGGAGAAAACACCTTGGCGCTGCAAAGTTACTACGAAAAAATCGGAGCGCCAGCGGGTTTGATCATCAGCCATTCGCACAATCAATACTTACATTTGCTGGCAGGCCTAGGCCTCTTCGGTCTCGCAACCTATCTCTGGCTCATCATTTCCATGTTCCGAGAAACTTGGAAAACCTACATCTCTCAAAAGGACAAAGCGCCCGTCTGGATCCAAGGTTTGCTTCTCGGCTCTCTCGGTGCACAAATCAGTTTTGCCGTCGGAAGCGTCACAGAATCCAATTTCGAACATTCGAAAGTCCGTTATGCTCTGATGCTGGTTTGGGCTTTGGCTTTTTGGTTTCGGTCGGTGAATTTCAAAGAGAAATCAAGACAAGAGGAAGTGCAAAATGTCTGAGAACGCAAAAAATCTCGATGAACTGCTCAGTCAAGCGAGAACGCAAAATCCAATTCTTGCAGCCCTCATCGGAGTGTTAGTCGACGGAGGCCGAGTGGTTTGCACGGGACCATTTGCCGAAGATCTTCTCAATATGATTCCAGAAGTTCTGTTTTTCGAAAAGCGCTCGGCCGATTCGATGTCGGAGCTTTCGAAGTACACTGAACGAGATTTAATTTTCGTGGAAAAATTGAGCGTCGATCATCTCTGGAAAATCAGCCATCACACGGGAGCTCAGATTGCATTGATCTCGGAAACGGCTCTCGATTCTGGCCTCGCCGATTATCAAGTCCAAGAAAAAGATCTGCGCTCTGCCACGTTAGGCTTGAAATCCTGGATGGCCAAAGTCGAAGCTTTGCAGACCTCCTTTCAAGCGGAAGGCCCGAGAGAAAATTCTGCCTTGATCCTCGACCGCGACGGCGTCTTGATCGAAGATGTCGACTACGTTTCTCATCCTGATCAAGTGAAGCTACGTCCTGACGTCGTGCCTACATTGAAAAAAGCTCGCGAGAAGAAAATGCAGCTTCTTGTTTTCACCAATCAGTCTGGAATGGGTCGGGGAAAAATAAAATGGGAAGATTACGAGACCGTGACCCATCACCTGCAAGATTTGCTCGCCAAAGAGGGCGTCTTCCTCGATCGCATCCTGAAAGCACCTTATTTTGAGCAAAGCGAGCTCGCGACGGGCCTCATTCGAAAATCTTTAAGAAAGCCCAGACCGGGAATGATCCACAAATTCGCCCCCGAACACAGATTGAATCTCAAAAAATGCATGCTCGTCGGTGATTGCGCCACAGATCTGATGGCCGGAGCGCTTGCCGGAGTTGGAAATCTCTATCTCATCAAAGGCCCACGAAAAACGGAAAGTGAAAAGTGGAGACAGTGGCCGCTTCTCTCAAGAGCCGTTGCCACCTCAAAAATGCAAGAGATCAGCTCTCTTTCTGAAATTTTTCTATAATTTAAAAATTACAAAGAATGAGTTTTGAAAATCGCCTGTAAATTGGTCAGCATCGCTTCCAAATTGCTAAGCTTCAAAGAAGTGGGACCATCACATAGAGCCTTGTCAGGATTTGGATGCGTCTCCAAGAAAATTCCATCCACCCCAACTGCCATCGCAGCTCGAGCCAAAGGCCAAACCATTTCCCCACGACCACCCGAGCTCTCGCCCGTCGCACCCGGGAGCTGAGTCGAGTGAGTGCAATCCATGATCACCGGAAATCCTAAATTTCGCATGTCCACAAGGCCAGTCATATCATTGATCAATCGGTTGTAGCCAAAAGTCGTTCCTCGCTCACAGAGCAACAAATTTTTATTTCCCACTGATACAGCTTTCTGAGCAATCGCCTTCATATCCCAAGGAGCCAAAAACTGTCCCTTCTTGATATGAATGACCTTTCCAGTTTTTGCCGCCGCCACCATCAAATCGGTTTGTCGGGACAAGAAGGCAGGAATTTGCAAAACATCGGCAACTTGTGCGGTCTCTTCGACCTGAATCGTTTCATGCACATCCGTGAGCAAACACACGCCAAGCTCACCCTTGATTTTTTCCAAGCTCTTCAATGCGCTGGAAGCTCCAGGTCCACGAAATGATCCGGAGCTTTGGCGATTGGCTTTGTCGAATGAGCATTTCAAAATCCACGGGATTCCCAATCGCTCAGTGACTCGCTTTATTTCTTTTCCGGTTTCCATGACCAAGCCTTCGTCTTCGATGATATCCGGTCCAGCGAAGAGAACCCATTTTTTCGCGTCTCCCCAAGTGATCGTGCCATTGGGAGATTTGAGACTGACTGTGTGGGCGAGTGCTTTGAAACCTGTCATAGAAAAACCTAACCTTTTTTTATTTACTCAAAAGTATTTACCCAAATTATTTAGCCAGCCAATTGAATCAGCTTGAAATCTTAAGCAAGTGCTTTCAGGACCTGCTCGATGATGTAATCCTGGTTTTTGTCTACCATGTCTGGATACATTGGCAAGCTGATCACATGAGCCGCCGCCCAACGGGCCTTGGCCAAATCACCAACGCACTTGTTTGCATTCTCTTTGTACCACGGCTGCTCCGGCATGATGCGCGGATAATGGATGCTTGTCGGCACGCCCACATCTTGCAATTTCTTTTGGAAGCCAGCCTGATCTGCCACAGTCAAAGTGTACTGCGCCCAGGCGCTCTGAAAGCCTTTCGGCACATGCGGATAAGAAAAATCCTTCGCTTTCACCGTAGCAAAAGCCTCATTGTATTTGCGAGCTACTTTTTCCCGTTGCTCCATCTCCCAAGGGTAGCGCTCAAGCTTGGACAAAAGCACTGCACACTGCAGAGTATCCAGTCGAGCATTTACCCCAAGCCGAGTGTGGTAATACCTTTTCTCCGAGCCATGCTCTCGAATTTCCCTCATCGTCACCGCAAGCTTGTCATCATTGCCTCCGGCCTTCTCGACCC
>JAYUCD010000100.1:0-7458 GCA_043740515.1 Bdellovibrio sp.
GCCTACGTTGGCGTCGTTTCAGAAAAAATCGGAATTCGAAAAGGTGTCATGACCAATATGAACACGAAGGGCTCGGGGCGAACTCGTCTCGAGTTTCGAATGCCGGCTCGAGGCTTGATCGGTTACCGCTCTGAATTCATGACCGACACTCGGGGTACAGGATTATTAAATACTGAGTACGATGGTTATGACGATTACCGTGGTGAAATCGAAACCCGACAAAACGGTTCTATGATCTCCGATCGTAAAGGTGTTGCGGTTGCTTATGCGATTTGGAATCTTCAAGAGCGAGGTCGCATGCTGGTGATCCCGCAAACTGAAGTTTACGAAGGAATGATTGTTGGAGAGCACTCAAAAGAAAACGACTTGGTGGTCAATGCTTGCCGAGAGAAAAAGCTGACGAACGTCCGAGCCTCCGGTAATGACGAGGCCATTCGTCTGGTCCCTGTGAAGCCGATGAATTTGGAACAGGCGATGGAGTGGATTTCTGAAGAGGAACTGATCGAAGTGACTCCAAAGCATATCCGTATTCGTTGCCGCCAACTAGACCCTCACAAGCGTGGCAAGAAGTCATCCGTCGAGTAGACAGCCTGCCGATCCCCAGTCCTGCAAATCAACATTTGAGCTTCGTTCCATCTTGAGTGAAAATAATCGCTGATGGAACGAAGAGTGATCGTCGAGGCCAAAGGCCTTACAAAAAAATATGGTGATCGTCTAGCCGTTGATAAGCTTCAACTTGAAGTTTACCAAGGCGAGTGCTTCGGAATTTTAGGTCCGAATGGAGCTGGCAAATCCACTTTGATGAAAATGCTCTATGGGTCCTCGGCGCTTTCTGCCGGTGAACTTTTTATTTCTGGGTTAAATACAAAAGCCAATCCTCGGGAAGTCAAAGCACGCATTGGGGTCCTGCCTCAAGACGAGGGATTGGATCTTGAATTCACTGTTCGAGATAATTTGCTTCTGTATTCACGCTATCACGGCATCGATGCCAACGTGGCTGTGAGCCGCATTGAAGATCTCCTCAAGCTGATGCGCCTGGAAGACTCAAGTGAGCAATATGTCGGCGTGCTCAGCGGTGGCTTGAAGCGGAGATTGGGGATCGCCCGGGCCCTTCTCAATTATCCCGACCTGCTTCTCATGGATGAGCCGACAACGGGTCTCGATCCTCAAGCGCGACTGTGGATTTGGAATTTTCTGAAAAAAGTGAAAAGTGAAATGGGAACGATCATTATCACGACTCATTATATGGAAGAAGCCGAGCAAATTTGTGACCGAGTTGCCATCATGAATCGCGGTCAAATTTTAGCCATTGGAAATCCGCGAGAGATGATCAAAGAAAAAATTGGCTCGAATGTGGTTGAAATTCAATTGGCGAAGCACGAGTTGCAGTACTATTTGACTCGGCTGAGTTCTCAAGGATTCCAGTATCAAGTGATCCGCGATCAAGTGAATGTCTATTTAGCAAATTCAGCTCAAGTTCAAAGTGTCCTCTCTCTCGTTGGAAATCTTCAAGTGACGACCAGGCCCTCCAGCTTGTCAGATGTTTTTCTGAAAGTAGCTGGTCATGATTTGAGAGATGAGCCCTCGTGAAAAGTGAGCAAACGAGGCTTCCCTCATTTCAGTCGGGAATTTATCAGGTTTGGCGAAGAAGCTTTTTGCTCTTCCGAAGATTTTGGCTAATCAATGTTTTCTGGATCGTGCTTGAGCCCCTGCTCGTGCTTTTAGGTATAGGCTATGGCTTAGGAAGTTTTATTGCGAGCATGAAGGGGGTTTCTTATTTGGAATTCTTTTTTCCTGCTTTGCTTTGTATTAGCTCAATGATGATCTCATTTTTTGAAGGAGCTTATGGAAACTTTTCTAAGCTGACTTACCAAAAGCTTTATTCGACGATGATTCTCACATGTGTCGAGCCAAAGCAGGTCGTCCTGGGAGAAATATTATGGGCTGCTACCAAAGGCACTTGTAGTGCGATCACTGTTGGTTTGATTGCCGCCATCTTCGGTCATGTCGACAAGCTGATGTTTTTCCCTGCGATCGCCGTGATTTTTCTTTCTTCCTTTCTGTTTGGCGCATTAGGAATGTTGGTCACGTCGATGGTAAAAAACTACGACGGCATTATTCTTCCAACTTCGGGTTTGATTGTTCCCATGTCACTTTTTTGTGGAACTTATTTTCCGTTGGAACAGCTGCCGACTTTAATTAAATATTTAGTCTATCTGTTCCCTTTGACCCACACAGTAGTACTTGTTCGCGAGCTTTTTTTGAACGAGCTGGGATGGGTTTCCGGCTTGACTCATTTAATCGTTTTGCTGGCGATGACCTATGGCTTAACCCGAATGGCAATCCATCGGATCGCCCAAAAATTGATTCAGTAAGTTTTTTACAAATAATCCTCATTGATTTGTTCTTCGACGGCTGGATCATCCTCTTGAATTTGATCAATGCTTGGATCAATAACGCGAAGATCGCTTCCACCCAGAAAACTTTCGAGTTCTGCCTTGGCTGACAAATACTCTGTCTCAGAAATACGTTTGTACTGATAGAGATGATCAATGATCGTATTCAATCTTTTTGAAGCAAAAGGCGTGAGCTTTTTTTTGTAAAAAGATTTCGAATAGACTTCTGGGCTCGGCAAAAGAAAAGTCAAAAAAGTTGATTCAACCAAATCCAAATCAAATGGTGATTTGTGAAAATAAAATTCCGAAGCGGCTTTGATTCCAAAAATGTCTTTGCCAAATTGAACGACATTCAGATAACGCTCGAGGATTTGCTTTTTTGTTAAGGCTTTTTCAAGACGGACCGTCAGAATAGCTTCTAAAAATTTTCGCAGCAAAGTTTTATCTTTGCTTAAGAACAGATTTTTGGCGAGCTGCTGAGTAATCGTCGACCCACCCCTTGCAAATTTTCCCTTGGCAAGATTGGTCTTCAAACTGTTTTGCATTTCTTGTAGATCAAAGCCCTGGTGATCCCAGAAGGAAGAATCTTCGGTCAAGACCGCCGATTTTTTGCAAGTAAGTCGAAATTTGCGAGAGCGGCACATAGCTGGATGATCCTGGGCAAAGATAAACTTGATACATTTTTGTGGTTATGCAGCCGCGCATGGCTTTGTCGGATGGAATTAAATTGTAGAGCCAATAAAATCCACCGGCGACCAGAAGCAGAGTGCTCAGTGCAACTGTTGATAAAAGCATCAAGGTGCGAGAAGAGATTTGTTTCAATGCCATCAGTGTTTCAACAAGCCATTCTGCTTCATCCAGCCAACACTTTCAGCGATAGCGGCCTGGGCGGGGCGAGGCTTAAATTTAAGTTCACTTTGAGCCTTGCCGGAATCAAACCAATGGAACAAAGTTGAGGTCCAAGCATTTTCTTGGCTGATCGAAGACCGCAGTCCAAACATTGTCATCAGATCTCCCGCAGCCCCCAAAGTATGTAACACTCCGGATGGTAAAAGAATTTTGGGTGGCTTTTGGCCGGCCTCAGTGGCAATCAAAGCAAAGAGATCTTTGATCAGTAAATTTTCTCCCGCTAGTATGTAGCGCTCAGCTGTTCGTCCGACTTTCCAAGCGGAAAGAATTCCGTCAACCGCGTCTTCAACCGCAACCACATTCACACCACCTGAAGTGTAAAATTTGAATTTTCCTTGAGCCACTTTGACTTGAGTTTTGCGCGAACCTTTTTTGGCGTCTCCAGGCCCGTAGATGGTGCTTGGATTCAAGATGACCGTATCCAGGCGATTTTTAAGTCCCACTTCTCGAACTAAGATTTCAGCTTGCCGTTTTGTTTCAAAATATCCCAAATCCAGCGAACTGAGATTGAAAGTCGACTCTTCATTTAAAATTTCATTGGGACTGAAGCCGGCTCCAACCGCGGTTACCGAGCTGAGATGAACCAGGCGTCGAACTTTGCAGGCTCGGCAGGCTTCGATTACGTTGGCCGTTCCGCCAACGTTGACCTTTTCCATCGCTGCTCTTTCGGATCGCTTGTAAGCGATCAGACCGGCTAAATGGAAAACACTGTCAACCTCTTTGAAGTTTTCAAGCAGGCTATAAACATCAGTTACGTCTCCATAGACAAATTTGACTTCTAAGCCTGCCAATTCAGATACATCGCTGGTTTTTCTCACCAGTGCGATAACTTGATGGCCATCTTCGATCAGTCTTCGAACCACCCAAGCGCCAAGAAATCCGTTGGCACCCGTAACCAAAACTTTAGACATGTGACTGATTCTTTCTGACTTTGAGAGTGTGAAGAAATTTGTGGTAGATTTTTTTTGTAAGGTGGGCGCCCAGAATTCCAACGGAACTTCCCCAGAAAGCTCCAGCAAGAACATCCGTTGGATAATGAACCCCGTCGTAAACTCGGCTGAAAGCGATCAAGCCAGCAAAAAAAAGTAAATACCAACGAGCTCGCGGAAAAAAAGTGGAGAGAAAAAAAGCCGCGCAAAACATATTCACCGAGTGGTTGGACGGAAAACTAAATCCTCCAGCCCCACTTCGTTGAATCAAATCCATGCCAGCATTGAAAGGACGAGGTCGCTGGAAGTAATGTTTGGCCAGGCTACCGGTCCAGTCTGAAATAGAAAGGCTGATAGCCAGACCCGAAAGCAGGAAGGCTCCAAGAGAGCGATAAAAATAAATAATCAGTAAAGCTAGAAAAGGAGCGAAATAAAATCTGAAGCCATCTGTTTTGTGGAGATCTGTGATGTTTGGAAGGATGGCGTCGAAGACAGAATTGGCCAGATTTTGATTGATAAACAGTAAAAGGCTGCGGTCGAGGTTTTCAATAAACGACATAGGTAAATCATTACTTTGCGGGGGCGGATCCGTCACTGACTAAAAAGCCACTGATTCAAAGTCGAGGCTAGGGAAAAAAATCTGGCCCTCGACTTTGGCAGTGAGGTGGCACACAGATTTTCATTCGGAATCCTTGGTGTGGCACAATGAAGGGATGATTGAATTAACAAGTTTGGTAGGAAAAGCTTTGGTGGTGAATCCTGAGCAAATAAGGTGGCTGGAAACTTCGCCCGACACCATCGTCTGCTTCGTTGATGGCACTCGATTGCCAGTCAAAGAAAGCTCCGACCAAGTGCGCGCTAAGTTTTTAGCATATAAAAAACAGATTTTTCAGATCAGTCAGGAAAGGTAACAAGAATGGAACCGACTACGGTGATAGGCCTTCTTTTGGGATTTGGTGGTATTATTGCCGGCAATCTTTTGGAAGGCGGGCAAATCAGCTCTCTCTTTCAAGGTGCCGCGGCGATCATTGTGATTGCTGGAACAGCGGGAGCGGTGATCGTTTCGTCTCGGCAAGAAGATCTGAGGCTTGGTTTAAAAATGCTCAAGAAAGCGTTTTTCAAAGCGGAGCAAAGCAAAAGTGAAGAGACCATGAATGAAATTCTCGAATGCTCCCGTCTGGCGCGAAAAGAATCGATACTCTCGATCGAAAAACGAATCGTCAATATGTCTGACCCTTTCATGCAAAATGTGATGCGAGCCGTGGTCGACGGAGTCGATCCCAAAATTTTACGCGATCTTTTTGAAAAGCAAATTGAATTGGAAGAAGACAGCCTGCTTGCAGGCGCGAAAATTTGGACGGATGCTGGCGGTTACTCGCCAACCATTGGAATCATCGGTGCAGTTTTGGGATTGATTCACGTGATGGGAAATTTAGCAGACACGACGAAACTTGGTGCGGGAATTGCGGTTGCCTTCGTTGCCACTATTTACGGAGTGGGGATGGCGAATCTTATCCTTCTGCCCATCGGATCGAAATTGAAAAAATGGGTCTTAGGTCAAGCTTTGATGAAGGAAATGATTCTCGAAGGTGGTCTGTGCATTCATGCCGGCCTCAACCCCACTCTCACAGAAGTGAAGTTGAAGCCCTTTCTTGAGAAAGCTAGCTAATGAGAAGACGAAAGCACGAAGAGCATGAAAATCACGAGCGCTGGTTGGTCTCCTATGCTGACTTTATCACTCTGCTTTTCGCTTTTTTCGTCGTGCTTTACGCAACCTCAAGTCAAAATGAAGAAAAAGAAAAAAAGTTTGAAGAGTCGATTAAAGCCAATTTCAAATTATTAGGTGTCACAGGAAACAAAGATCAGAATCTTGGAAATCCACTTGGCCAAGTGTTTGATCCTCTGGATATGATCAGCAAACGAAACGTTGGCAGCGGAGAGTTGGAAGACGCCATCGAGCGAGTCCTGCAAAAAAATATGAGCGAAGCCGAGAGGAAAACTGCGATCACCGGACTTCGTCATGATCGAAGTGGAGTCCGTATTATGCTGCCGGCCGCAAATCTTTTTCCATCAGGTTCAGCAAAATTGAGATTGCCAGCATTAAAAGCATTGGATCGAATTGCCGAGATTCTCAAATTATCCAATCGAGAAATCGTCATCGAAGGCCACACGGACGATCAAAATCTTGTCAGCGGAGCCATGGAAACAAATTGGGAATTAGCAAGTTTGCGAGCTACAAGCGTCGTCAGATATTTACTGAAATATCACAAAATTCCGGGTAGCCAACTTTCTGCCGCTTCCTACGCGGATCAAAGGCCGCTTGCTCCCAACGACACCGAAGAAAATCGAACCAAGAACAGACGCATAGAAATTTTTATCTTGAACCGCACTGCTGAAAAATAAAAAAGCCCTCCAAGTGGAAGGCTTTTTTGATTCTTACAAATAAATTCAAATCAGATTAGATGCAACCCAAAATGTCTTTCAAAATCTGAGCATACTCAGTTGCCGTTTTTCCTTGTTTCAAAGAAGCAGCAAAGGCCTGGTCACCAGTGATCGAAGGATTCGTACGCGAGCTCACAGCCGCTTTCATTTTGGCAGTGTGTGCTTTCAAATCAGCCGTGTCCATAGTTGTCATTTGCTCAGAGATAATCAAAAGTTGCTTGTTGAAAGCAGAAATTTCCAGTTTGCTTTGCTCCGTAGCTCCTTCGGACATTTTGTTGGCTAGGCTCAAGAATTCAGAAGCCACTTTAACCATACTTTCCATGGCCTCTAAATGGAGTTTGCCATCTTCAGCAAGATCATTACGGTTCATTTTCTTCAAAGTTTGTTCAGCCATCAAAATCTTTTGTCCAACTTCCAACAGTGCTAAAGTCTTCTCGCCTTCAGCTGTTTGAACTTTGACTGATTTTGAAAGAGCGATCTTCAATTCAGACTGGTCAGCGCCGCTGATTTTAGAAATTTCACCGGCAGCTTTAAAGGCAACCTGAGTTCCAGTCGATCCGCGAAGTGAATCAATTGAATTGTGGTCTTTGGCCTTTTTGCTTTCCTCTGTCATCTGACTCTTCACTTCAACTGCTGATCTCGCGGCAGCTGCATTTGCGAAGTTTGCTGACAAAACCAAGGCAATTGCTAGGACGATTTGCTTTCTCATGTTTTCTTCCCTCTCTGTTTAGTTCTTTGACACCTGCCGCTGATTGTCTGTATTCGCACTTTCAAATCAGCTA
>JAYUCD010000101.1:0-16201 GCA_043740515.1 Bdellovibrio sp.
CGCCTTGAGGAAGAAAAATTCGCAAGCTCGGAGAATTCATTTTCTCCCATTTCTGCATAGCCTTTTCCACCCAATCAACCAAGCTATCGCTTCCACGTAAAACCAAAATCCAGCGATTGGGAAACTGATGCGAGGTCAAAATCAACAAGCTGTCGTTATCACCAGAAGCTGTTGATTGATTCTCAAGTTCACAATCTTCGAGAATTTGTTTCAGTCGAGTCGAAAGCGCAGTCGCTTCGTGATGGGAAGACTTGGCGATTTGAAAATTTAAATACCAATCCAACTTTTGCACGAGCCCAGAATTTTTGCGCTCCGGGAGAATCCACAAATCAGCACCAGGCCCAAATGCCAGGTTTGCCTCCGCACTCATGGCGATTCCTTGGCGATCTGATCGAGAATCCCATTCACGAAACTCGAGGAATCATTGGTGCCGTAGCGTTTGGCTAACTCGACGGCCTCATTGATTGCAATGTTGGGTTTCAAAGGATCAGTCATCAAACGCATTTCAAAAATCGCCATGCGTAGAATATTGCGATCAACGATCGCCATGCGAGCCACTTTCCAATTTTGGCTGAAGCTTTGAATGATTTGATCGATTTTCTCTAAATTGTTTTTCACTCCATTGATGAGCAAGTCAGCATAATCGATCACGTCTTGAGGAAAAGTTTGTTCAAAAACTTCGAGAAATTCAGCGTATTGAATTTGCGGAGCAAACTCAATTTGGAAGAGAATCTGGAGTGCGAGTTCGCGAGACTGGTGGCGCATCGGCTGCGGCCCTTTCTGGAGTCAGGGGAAGTTGGCTCGACGGATCATAAACTTCGAAGCTTTCTTGGTCTTCCAAAGTATCCACGAACTCTTGCACATCTTTAAAGGTTCGATACACACTTGCGAATCGAATATATGCTACGTCATCTAGAAGTTTAAGCTCCATCATGACTTTTTGTCCAATCAAACGAGCGGAGATCTCTTTCTCGCTGCGGTTGAGGACCCAAGTGGCAATGCGATCGACTGTTGCTTCCAACTGGCCCAAACCAATCGGTCGTTTTTGACAGGCAGCTTGAAATCCTTTGAGAATTTTTTCTTTGCTGAAGGCTTCTCGCCGTCCATCTTTTTTGACGATTGAAGGAAAATTCAGATTCAAGGTTTCCATGGTGGAAAAGCGAGATTTGCACTGAAGACATTCGCGGCGCCGACGAATCAGTTCGCCTTCTTTTTGCTCTCGAGTGTCGAGGACTCGGTCCTCGTTGTGTCCGCAGTAAGGGCATTTCATGGGCTGTTTACCTTTTTAGCGAGTGTTCAAAAAACTCTACGACAAAAGTCCTGAAATTCACCTCTAAGGCTAACGAGAGTCTTCACTTCGGGTCAAGTGCGTTGACCAACACTGCCTTTCGCGCTAAGTCATAGAGATGATTAAACATATTCTCGCATTCGTTGTGCCCGTGAGCTCCGTTTTTTTCATGCAAGTGCCAACAGCTCTGGCAGACGCTCCTCGAGTCGGCAGACATGCAGCTTCTCAATATTTCGCCAAAGAGACAGATCGTGATCGAGAGGTCAAAGTTGCATCTCCGGGAAGCACTTCCAATCAGAACATCTTGATGTTGCACGTGGGTGGCTATACTTCCAGCGCTTCTTACGCTTGGAAGGGTGCAGACAAAAGGTTGAACGTCGGGCGAGCCACTTATGGAGTGACTTATTTGTTCGGAACTTGGGCCAATATTGATGTGAACATTCGATTTGATTTCAATGAATTTAAATTGGATGACGACCGAGTCACCAAGCTTAGTTTCTTGCCTTTATGGACTTTCCCGATGGCAGATAGCAAATTTCCTTTGTACTTCGGTGGCGGCGCCGGTCTTGGCGTGTTTTTCTCGCAAGTGAACAATCAATCCAATCTGTCATTGGATTATCAGTTGGTCGCCGGAGCTCGCTTCACTGATCTTTATGAAAATGTTGGGGCCTTCGTCGAATTCGGTTTGAAAAATCACCTTCATTTGCTTTCGGAGGGGCAATTCAACGGCACAGCTCTTTCGACCGGCGTTGTTTTTACTTTTTAAATGTCTTCCTCGCCAACTGCTTTCAAAGTACACCGTCATCTCATCGAATCTCTGGCGCCGGTGCTCCTAGAAATTTTCCACTCTCAGGCCTCCGTCGAAGCCATCTTAGAAAAAACTTTCAAAGCTCACCGCAAGTGGGGATCTCGAGACCGCAAATTTTTTGCTGAGCAAGTTTACGACCTGATTCGCTGGTGGCGGAAGTTGTGGTTTTTATTGGATGCAGAGCCAAGCTTTGCTGTGACGCAAATCATACGGTTGTGGGGCACGCTGAGTTTAGTAAAAGACTTGCCACTTCCAGTTTGGGAAGAGCTGCAAAATTTAAATCTTTCGCCTGAAAAAAAGAAAATAGCAGAGAGCGATCGGAGTTTGCGAGAGTCCGTTCCGCTGTGGTTTGATCAGCTTGGAGATTCCGAGTGGAATGAAAAATGGCCTGCCATTTTGCAATCTCTCAATCAGCCGGCGCCAGTCGATTTGCGAGTCAATCAGTTGCTTGCAAAACCAGAACAAGTGAAAAAGCAGCTGGTGAGTGAAGGAATCGAAACAGAGCGAATTGAAAATTGCCCTTTCGGATTGAGTTTAAAAACCCGAAAAAATGTTCGCAGCTCGAAAGCTTTTCTTTCAGGCCTGTTTGAAATTCAGGATCGAGCCTCTCAGTTGGTGGCACCCTTTCTCGAGGTTGAGTCAGGCCAAACTGTGATCGATGCTTGCGCTGGAGCCGGAGGAAAATCACTGCACCTGGCGGCTCTGATGAACAACCGAGGTCGAATTTTATCCTGCGACATTCATGCCTTTAAGTTAAAGGAAACGAAAATTCGGGCGCAAAGAAATGGCGCTCGAATCATTGACACATTTTTGATTCAAAAGTCGGAGGATCTCACAAAACTTGCGGCGACGGCCGACCGATTGTTGCTGGATGTGCCCTGTTCCGGATCGGGAGTTCTCAGGCGAAAGCCTATGGACAAGTGGAGATTGAACCCGGAAAATCTGCAGCAAGTTCAAGCGCTTCAATCGCGAATCCTCGAAGACTACAGTTCGTTAGTTAAGCCCGGGGGTTTAATGGTCTACTCGACTTGTAGTTTTCTAAAATTAGAAAATGAACTTCAGATCGAAAAATTTCTTTCAGGAAAAAGCGGCGTCTGGAAATTAGAGGATCAAATTCGCATCAATCCAAACCAAGAAATGGGCGACGGATTCTTCGCAGCTCGCTTAAAGAGATTATCCTAAACCCTGAATAAATTTCAGAACTGTCTAAGTTAAATACAATCCGCTTTCCCCTCATGGGCTCTTTATTGCACTCCGGCAAGAAAGCGTTTACATCAGACTCGTCGATCGTTGCTACCAAACCAATTGTTAGGAGTTATTCATGAAAAATATGTTTTTGTCCCTGATTCTCGCTTCAACGGCACCTGCCATGGCTCAAGCTGCTGGAAGCGCCTACTACCAAATTCAAAATATGGATGTAGTCGAAGTGTCTCATGAAATTTTGAGCAATCGTGAATTTGCAGATGTCGCCATCGGAACTCAAGGCTGCGGCGCTGGTACCAACGGACAATTTGCCGACCTCAATCCGGGAACTTCTGCTACCGTGACTGCAGCTCCAGGTGCTGGAATTTTGAATAATCTCAATGTGGCTTCGATGGTTATTGATCAAGTCGTCAATATCGGAAAAAAAGTTTGGTCAGTTGTCGAGTTGGGTCGCCCAGTTGTTAACATCCAGACAGACATTGCGACGGCGCTTCCAGCAGGTGCACGATGCTGGCAGGATTTGCAAACTTGGCAAGCTCCTGAAGCTCGCACTTATGCCGTGAAATTTAAAAATCTTTATGGAATGGAAGTCATTCGCTTTTCTTACCGAGTGATCACTCTCCAAGGCGGATCTGTGAACGGTCAAGGTCGCTATGTTGGTTACGCAACTTTGCAGCCTGCTGATGTTTATGTGGCTTGGGGATATAAATTCAATGCGCAAGGATCAACAGCTGCTGTCTACAACATGGGAACTAAACAAGATCCTATTGGAGCTTTGACTTTGAATATGAAGTACTCGATCGACACAATCATGAATCACATCGAGCAATCTCAAGTTTTCAACGTCAGCGGAAATGGCGCTTTTAAGCGACTAAACTAGATCAGCAACTGAACTAGTCTGCTGTATTAGAAAAAGAACTGAAGGCCGGATTGAATTCCTTGTCTCTCAATAGACGAATTCACTCCGGCTTTGTTATTTTGTTGGATATCGGAAAACAAATTTCCAAAAATTCTCAAAGCTTCAAAATCTAAAAATAAGCCGGCTTCGGAGCGGCTGCCTTTGACACTTCCATAAGTTGCCTCATCCACCGTGATATAGCGGTTGTACAGTCCCAAGATGCCGAAATGCCTTCCCAGATAAAGGTTCATTCCGACTCCTACAAACTGATTTGGGATTCGAGCTGTGATGCCAGCGTTGACGATTTCTCGGGTTCGCAGTCCGTAACGGATATTGAAGTGAGTTCCCTGATTGGCATTGCCGAGAACTCGCAAATTCAGAGAGCCCGCTAGGTCATTGTAGGATTCTTGCGTGTTGTTTTCGCAATCAGCTTCAAGTCCCAGTGGCCCGGCGTAGGCACCAACAGCTCCTTGATAGCTTATCTGAGATGTTTGCGGGTTGGTCACTCCAGCGATCGTTTGAACGGTGCTGTCACTCAAATAGGAAGCCTTTAGAAAATGTTCGTAAGGGCTCGGAAGATTTTGCGCCAACCAAAGGTCCATCAAGCGATTGCGATCTTTTTGTGCTAGCCAGTCTTGCAAACTCCAGCGCACGCTCTCTTTGCTCTGAGCTTTCTGGCGAAAATCATAGCCTGATCCAGAGCTTGGACTCCCAGCTTTGGAGCTATCAGCACTCCAAGCTTGAGAAGCGAGAAGGCATGAGAGAATCAACATTTGTAGAATGAAGCGGCAAAACTTCATAGAAACTCCTCTGAAATTAAGCGATTTGAGGACCTTTCAAATAGACTTTCCATTGTTGCATGCTCGAGCGAAATTCAATCTTTCGAATTTCAATTTCAATTTTAAGCTGAGCCAGCTTCTCTTGCGACGAGTTCTGCATCTGATGTTTCAAACATTTGTACTCTTGCTGCATTTTGCGCATGGAAATTTGCGCCGACAGAATTTTTTCTCGAAGTTGTTCTGTCTTCTCTAACGAATAACCTTTGGAGCGAATTCGCATCGCTTCCATTTGCAGACGAGCTTTCAAAATTTCCGCTTGAGAAATTCGCCGTAATTTTTTTGCCAAACCTAAGAAAGCCAAAGTTCGAATTGTCCACTTGGTTGGATCCCATTGATACCAACGAATGCCATTGCGATAGTCCAACTGAAAATTGTGATGAAAGTTATGATAGCCTTCTCCGTGAGTCAGCAGGGCAACAATAAAACTATCCCGAGCCGACACATCTTCCGAATAAGTTTTTTGTCCCAAAGTATGGCAAAGGCTGTTAACGAAAAATGTACTTTGCTGAGTCAAAACAATTCTCAAAGCACCAGCGAAGATAAAGCCGCCCCAAGGAGCACCTAACCAGTAACCAACCAAAGTTGGAAAGCCGAAACTCATCAAAATTGCGACGGGGATGTAATATTTGTGTTGAAAGCGAATCATCCAATCCTTCTCAAGATCGGGTGCTTTGGGATGCGGATTCGTCGAGTCTTTAAAAAACAACCACCCCATGTGAGCATACCAAAAACCTTTTTGAATGCTGTAAGGATCATGATCCGTATCCACTTTGCCATGATGAATGCGGTGATCAGAGGACCACTTTAGCGCCGAAGCCTGCCAAGCTGAGGCGCCAATCAAAAGATAAACAGCTTTGACCAAAGGATGCGCTTCGTAACTTTTGTGCGAAAAGAGGCGATGGTAACCAGCCGTGATGCTCAGGTTGGTGGCGCCGGCAAAAAGAACAGTAAAGAGAATCAGTTTCCAAGAAAGGCTTTCAGAATACAAATAAGTAGGCACCAAGATCAAAGTTGCCAAGGGAGTCAGCAATAGAAACAAAGTGACTGGCCAATCGACACGACGATACCAAACTTTTTTTAGAGAAGTTAAGTCTGCAGTTGAAAAATTTGATTCAGTCTCAATTTGGGAAATTTTCTCTGACATAGGTCGGTCATTCCTTTTCTCAATTCACTGATCGCTTTTCGAACGGCAAGTCTTAATTCTACGCTGAATTTTTAAATTGCGCGAACGATATCTCGAGGGAGATCCTGTGTCTTTTCTCAGCTTACTCGAGCTGAATTGCCATTGACTGGAGCAATGATTCCATTAAGGATAAGACCATGTACATTCACGATTTAAGTCCATTTTTGTGGCAGATTTCTGAAGGCTTTGGAATCCAATGGAACGGCCTTGCCTATATGTTTTCTTTTTTACTTTCTTTTTTGTTGATCGGATGGATGGCCTTTCGCCAAAGATCCGAATTGACGCCGCGGATGCTAGGCGACTTTATCACGGCCTGCGCCTTCGGAGTGCTCATCGGGGGCCGCCTGGGTTACTGCCTTTTTTACTCTCCAGATTTGTTTCTTAAATTTAGACCAGACTTTCCTTTTTGGGGCGTTCTCGCTCTGGGTGAAGGGGGAATGTCAGCGCATGGTGGAATGCTGGGTTTGTTCTTGGTCGGGACACTATTTGCAATCCGCAGCGGTGTTTCACGCCTTTACCTTTTTGATTTAATGGCCCTGGCCGCGCCTCTCGGTTTGTTGCTGGGTCGAATAGCAAATTTTTTCAGTGGTGAGTTTATTGGAAAAATAGCTCCCATAAATTTCCCCTACGCCATGAAATTTCCTAGCGAGATTTTGTTGTGGCCTGAGCAGCCAGGCAATCGTCTGGGGGATTTAGCTTCCCTGGCAAACCAAGTTTCAAATATTTCCAAGACAGATTGGCAAACTTGGCTCGAAAAATTGTCGACGCAATCGGAAGCAAAAAAATCTGTAGAAAGGGTGCTGATTCAAATCGTTCAATCCATTCAATCTGGAAGTGTCGAAGTAAAAAATGCTCTGGCGCCTTTGCTTTCAGGTCGGCATGCCTTTCAGCTTTATGCAGCACTAGGTGAAGGTCTGCTGCTTTTTTTATTTTTATTTATTTTGTGGTATCGACCGCGAAAACCCGGAGTGATTGCCGCCAATTTTTTAGTTTTTTATTCTGCGATTCGAATCTTTGATGAGGCTTATCGTTGGGACGTCTATTCGCTCATTGCGGGGCCCTTCGGACTGGATCGAGTTCAGGTTTTGAGCTTAGTCGTGCTTTTCATTGGTTTGATCTCCCTGTTTGTTTGGGGGAGAAGAGAAACCTTGCCGGTGCGTGGCTGGGGACGAGGCCACTCAGTCAAACTTCATCGACATTAAATTTGTCTAAATAAATTTGTCTAAATAAAATTGAAAGAGGCGAGATCTTTTTCCGCGACGATTTTTTGCTCTCCCGTGAGGAGATTCTTAATGGTCAATTGTTTCGATTGCAATTCTGTTTCGCCAATGAGAATCGCAAACTGAGCGCCCAGCTTGTTGGCTCGCTTCATTTTCTTTCCCATATTGCCGCTGCTTGGCTGCTCAACTTGGAAGCCCTGATGTCTCAGGCTTTCGGAAACTTCAAGACACTTTTGCTCGGCTTTTTCATCCGCAGCAATGACTGCGATGAGTTTGAGAAGATTTTTGCTGAGCTCTGGGTTGAGCAAGAGCGCCAGACGTTCCATGCCGCTCGCCCAGCCTACTCCCGGCGTTGAAGGTCCACCCATTGTTGCAATCAATCCGTCATAACGTCCGCCAGCCAAAATAGTCCCTTGCGCTCCAAGCTCAGTCGTCACGAATTCAAACACGCTGTGAGTGTAATAATCAATTCCTCGTACAAGCTTATCATTGAGAACGTAAGGAATCTTCAAAGTATCAAGGCCTTGCAAAACCTGCGCAAAAAATTCTTTGGACTGGGAATTCAAACAGTTTTTGAGCAAGGGAGCCGCGAGCAAAATTTTCTGATCGCCCGCATCTTTCGAATCCAAAATGCGCAGTGGATTTTTCTCCAGGCGAGTTTGGGAATCCGGCGAGAGCTCCGTTTTAAAATCTTGCAGGTAAGCGACCAGCAGGTCTCTGTGCTTCAAACGTGACTCGGAATCGCCTAGGCTGTTGATTTCCAATTGAGCTTTGTCTCGCAAACCAATTTGATCGAGAAAATTCCAGGCCAAGGCCAAGCATTCGATATCGGCTTGCGGGCTTTCGATTCCGAGACACTCGACACCGAGCTGATGAAATTGGCGGTAACGACCTTTTTGCGGCCGCTCATAGCGAAACATCGGACCGCTGTAATAAAATTTCAGTGGAAGATTTTGTGCAAGGCCGTTGGAAATGAAAGCGCGTGCGATGCCCGCTGTGCCTTCCGGTCGCAAAGTCAAAGAGTCGCCGCCTCGATCTTGAAAAGTATAGGTCTCTTTGGAAACCATATCAGAGCTTTCACCCAAGGTGCGGTGAAAGACATCCGAGAATTCAAAAATCGGAGTTGAAATTTCCTCAAAACCATAGAGCGAAGCCGTTTGAAAGGCCAAGTCATTGAGTTTGCGAAAGGCCCGGCACATGTCAGGGAGCAAGTCCTGGGTGCCACGCACGGGCTGAAGTTTTTGCGACATAAGATTTCAATACCTTCTCCCAAAAACCTATTATAAAGTCCTCGAGATGTCCAAATCGAAAATCATTGTTTTCACTGCTATTTTTATTCTGTCGGTTGCGGCGGGTGCTTTTCTATTCAAGAACCACTCGAGCCTCGCACATGGAGATTCGGTGGAAGTCGACTGGAAGCTCCTCGGCGAACTGGATTATATCACCGGCAAGGCTGGCACTGAACTGCAAGCGCTCGATGGCAAGCAAGTGCGCATTCCCGGCTTTATGGTCCCATTGGAAGACAATCAAAAAGCCGTGACCGAGTTTTTGCTCGTACCGACTCCGCAAGCATGTATTCATGTGCCTCCGCCGCCTCCCAACCAGATGGTCTTAGTGGAAATGGATGCATCGGCCAATGCCAAAGTGGAATTCGGCCCGATTTGGATTTACGGAACTTTGTCTTTGCATTCCAAACGTCATCAATACGGCGAATCTTCATTCGTTATGAAAGGGGAACACATTGAACCTTATCGCTAACACAATTGCTGTCTGCCTGATTTTTGTTGGACTGGTGGTTTCTGCAGAAGATTCGCACCGTGAGCACGGCGCTCATGTTCATGGCTCAGCAACTTTGGCAATTGCCTTTGATCAAAGCAAGGGTCACATCGAATTCAAGACAGCGGCTTGGTCCATTCTTGGATTCGAGCATGCGGCTCATTCGGAAAAAGATAAGAAAATTCTTTCTGAGGCTCGCGCCAAATTTGAAAAAGAGATTTCAAAGTTGATTGCGTTTTCGCCGGCTCTCAATTGCCACCTCAAGCTGACCAAGGTCGAACAAGTGCCCGAGTCTGCACACAGTCAGCACTCGAATTTTTTGGCTCAGTATGATGTCGAGTGTGCAAAAAGTCCGAAGGGCTCACAGTTGAAAATCGATTTTTCACAATTTGCGGCATTGAAAGATTTGGATATCACTGTTTTGATCGAGGAGCTTCAGATAACCGCTGAGGCCAAAGGGAAAGCTCTTCAACTCGATCTCAAGTAATTGGATAATTGGAACCAGAAAATAGGAAGCATCAAAAAATGCCGATTCAGATTGAACTGAAAGACCTTCGATATTCCTATCCGAAAGCACTTCTGCCGACTTTGCAAATTCCGCTTTTGCAAATTGAGCAAGGTGAACGAGTTTTTATTTACGGCAGCAGCGGCTCGGGAAAAACGACTTTGCTCGAAATTCTGGCAGGAGTTCTGCTCCCTCAATCCGGAAAGCTCCAAATTCTCGAGCAAAACTTGGTCGACATGACATCGGCACAAAGAGATTCTTTTCGCGCCGATCATCTCGGTTACGTTTTTCAGAGCTTCAACTTGATTCCTTACCTGAGCGTCGAGGAAAATATTTTGCTGCCACTGTCTCTGAGTCAGGTGAGACGAAGCCGACTGGGCAAAAACTCTCCAGATCTTGAAGTGGCGCATCTGTGTGAAAGTTTAGGAATTGGCGAATTCAGAAAACGCAAAGTAACTGAGCTCTCCGTCGGTCAGCAACAGCGAGTTGCGGTGGCAAGAGCACTGCTTGGGCATCCTGAAATTATCTTGGCCGATGAGCCGACCTCCTCACTCGACTCCGATCACAGAGAAAAATTCATTCAGCTTTTATTCAAAGTTTGCGCCGAAAGACAAACCACCGTCCTGTTTGTCAGCCATGATCGAAGTTTAGAAAAACTTTTCAGTCGCGTGATTTCTTTTCACGAACTGAATCAAGCCGGAAATGACGGAGTGAAGAAGGGCAGTAGCGTATGAGTTTTTTTAGCTTGGGTCTCAAGTCCCTGCGAAACCGAATGTTCACGACTGCCTTAACTGTGATGTCGATAGCTTTAAGTACTGCACTTTTACTTTCGGTTGAGCGCACCAAGCGAGCTGCCGAAGACGGTTTCACCCAAGCGATCAGCCAAACCGATTTAATCGTCGGGGCTCGCAGTGGGCCGATCAATCTCATTCTTTATACGGTATTCAACATGGGGAGTGCGACCAATAACATTTCCTGGAAAACTTATGAAGAGCTGAGAAAAAATCCAAGTGTCGAGTGGACCATTCCCTATTCGCTTGGAGATGGACATCGAGGCTTTCGGGTTGTCGCCACAGATAAAAATTTTTACGAGCACTATCGGTTTCGCGGCGATCGACACGTGGAATTTTCACAAGGCCAGCAAGGCTCGGGCCTATGGGATGTTGTGATCGGCTCCCAGGTAGCGGCAAAACTTCAGTACAAATTAGGAGAAAAAATCATTGTTGCTCACGGGGTGACACGTGGAGAGGCTATACAAAAGCATGATGACAAACCTTTTCAAGTGACTGGAATTTTAAAACCAACTGGTACAGCTTTGGATACCAGCTTGTATATTTCTCTCTTGAGTATGGAAGCCATTCATATGGATTGGCAAAATGGCGCGGCTCCGACTGAAAAAACTCGAATCGCTGCTGAACAAATTCAAATAGGAAAAATTAAAGTTGATCAGATCACATCATTTTTTTTGCGGACGAAATCTCGTATCGATACTTTAAGACTGCAGCGAGAAATCAATAACTACCAAACAGAACCTCTGCTTGCCATCATTCCCGGAGTGACTTTGTCAGAGCTTTGGCGAGGCCTTGGATACATGGAGCAGGCTCTGAAAATGATTTCGTGGATGGTCGTGGCGGTGGGCTTGATCGCCATGTTGATAGCTTTAGTGACTGGACTGAATGAGCGCCGACGAGAAATGGCCATCCTTCGATCGATTGGGGCTGGGCCTGGAAGAATCGTCGCTCTCATGGTTTTTGAAAGCAGTCTTTTGACTTTGTTTGGAATTCTGGTGGGATTATTTCTTGAGCTTGCTAGTTTTTCGCTTCTCAAAGATTGGCTTGAAAGTCAGTTCGGACTTTATCTAGTTGGCGCCGCTTTGACTTCGACAGAAGGATTTTATCTGTTGTTGACTCTGAGCTTAGGGATTTTAATTGGCTTGATACCTGCACTCAGAGCCTCCAGTCTTGCATTGAAAGATGGCCTCTCGGTGCGAGTGTGAATCAAAACGCAAGTGGCGAAAAAAATTATATCACTCCTGAGGGCGCTGAAAAACTGCGAGCAGAATATGCTAAACTTTTTCATGATGAAAGGCCCAAACTAGTGGAGCTCATCGCCTGGGCGGCGAGCAATGGAGACCGCTCGGAAAATGCCGATTATATTTATGGCAAAAGACGCTTGCGAGAAATTGACAGCCGGCTGCGATTTTTATCTGGGCGCTTGGAAAAAGCATTTGTTGTTGATCCGAAAACTTTGCAAGCAAACCAAGTTGTCTTTGGCGCCACTGTCACCTTAACCGACGAAGATGGAGTCAGTCGTTGCTATCAAATTGTTGGTGAAGATGAATGGAATATTGAGGCCGGTAAAATTTCCTGGAAGTCTCCTGTTGCTCGAGCACTGCTTGGAAAAAAAGTTGGGGATGAGGCAGTCATCCGAAAGCCTTCCAGTGAAGAAACGGTGACTCTGAATCGGATTGAGTTCAAATGAAAAGAGCCCTGCTTTCAAGGCAGAGCTCTTTATTAAAGACTTTTCAAGAGAAAACTATTTGTGATTTTTCTCGGCCATTTCACATTTCGTTTTAGCTTCGCCCATCATTTTTGAGCAATCTTCTTTTGTCGTCATTGCTTTGTGATCTTTTGCAGGTCCAGTCGCTTTCATTTCTTTTCCTGCATGAGCTGTCCCAGCTGCAGTTGTTTCATGAGTTGCAGTCGTTTCAGTTGTCGTTGTTCCAGTCGCAGTTGGATTCGCAAAGGCAACAGTCGCAAAAAGCGCAACGATAGCAGAGGCAACTAATTTCATCAGATACTCCTTAGTTCAGAGAGGATAATTCCTCGTTTTAATATGAGATTCTTAAAATTAACCAATTTTGCTGAGGTATAAAGCAAAAAATCCAAAAACTTGAAAAAACGCTGTGTTCTAAATAGGTCAAAAAGCTAAATCTCAACTCAGAAAAACTTGTCCAAATGTTCCTCGTTCACTTCGATGCGAGGCTTTTTGGGTCTGCTGCTAAGAGATTTTCACTCTCAGAGACGATTCATTTCTCTCAAAATTGGTCTTGGCTTTGCAATTTGATGCAAATTGACAAAATGGTGATGGATCCTGTTCTAAGAAGAGCTCTTTGTGCGCGTCAAAAACCAAAAGGGATTTATATGAAAATTTTGAGTCTCCGGACGATCAATGGACCGAATGTATATCACTCGCTGCCGGTGCTCGTGATGAAACTAAATCTTCTTCAATGGACTGATAGTGGAAGTCACCAGCTGCCCGGTTTCAATTCAAAGCTTCTCTCAATCTTACCCGGACTGATTGAGCACACCTGCTCGCCTGGGGTTCGTGGAGGTTTCTGTCAGAGACTGGAGCGAGGTACTTATTTGGCGCACACGGCAGAGCACATTGCGATTGAGCTCAGTTGTCTTTGCGGAATGCCGGTTCGCTATGGGAAAACTCGTTTTGCCGGAGTCGAAGGCCATTACAACGTCATCGTTCGTTTCTTGAATGAAGAGGCCATGAGTCTTTGCTTAAAAAAAGCAGTTGAATTGATCGAAGCTCTTTTACTCAATAAAAATTTTGCTATGGAAAAAACTTTGCAGCAAATCCGTCGCTTGGAAAAGGAAACAAAATTGGGGCCCAGCGGGCAAGCGCTTTGGGACGCAGCCATTCGTAGAAATATTCCTGTGAGACGACTGGCCCATCACAGCTTGCTTGAGCTGGGTTACGGAAAATACCTTCGTCGGCTTCAAGCAGCTGTCAGTGATCGCACTGGTTTGATTGCTGCCGATCTCGTGCAAGATAAAAATGCCACCAAAAGTTTATTAGCAGAAAATGGCATTCCGGTTCCCGAGGGAGTTGTCGTTCACACAGAAGAAGAAGCATTGCTAGCCCAACAAAATTTGGCAGGTCTTTGTGCGATCAAGCCGGGCGACGGCCATCATGGAAACGGCGTCAGCTTGAATTTAAAATCTTGGGAAGATATCCAACGGGCATTTTGGGAAGCAAAAAAATTTTCGAATGAAGTTTTAATCGAAGAAATGTGCGAAGGAAAAGACTTTCGTGTTTTGGTGATCAACGGAAAATTTTCAGCAGCGGCGGAGCGAAGTCCACCGTCTATAAAGGGCGATGGAGTATCGACTGTTCTGCAACTGATTGAAAAAATCAATCAGGAGCCCGGCCGAGGCGAGGGGCACTCTTCAGTTTTAAGCGAAATTGAAATTGATGATCTTCTTTTGGAAAATTTGAAAAAACAAAACTTGAATATGGATTTGGTCCCAACGGCAAATCAGGTGGTTATTTTGAAAGAGAACGCCAATCTTTCCAGCGGTGGAACTGCACTTGATGTCACCTCCACAGTGCATCCGGAAATTCGGGCGGTTTGCGAAAGAATCTCTCGAATTCTTGGACTGGATATTTGTGGAATTGATCTGATCGCATCCAGTCTTTCCCTGTCTCGACTGGAAAGCCGGATGAAAGTCATTGAAGTCAATGCGTGCCCTGGACTGCGAATGCATTTAGCGCCATCTGATGGAACAGCTCGTCCAGTAGCTGATGAAATCATTCAGATGCTTTATCCTCTTGGTGCGATCTCTCGCATTCCCATCGTTGCCGTTACTGGGACCAATGGGAAAACCACAACTGTCAGGTTGATTCATAAAATTCTTTCTCAGTCCGCTTGCGTAGGTCTGACAACCAGTGACGGGGTCTATATAGGCAATGAGCAAATCGCAACCGGTGATACAACGGGGCCTCAGTCGGCCAGAATGTTGCTCTCTGATTCCAGTGTTGAAAAAGCAGTTTTCGAAGTAGCGCGCGGAGGACTTTTGCGTGGAGGGCTTGCTTACGATCATTCCGATGTAGGAATCATTACCAACATTCGACCTGATCACATTGGCCAGGATGGAATTGAAGACCTCGAAGATTTAGTGTGGATTAAGTCTTTGGTCGCTGACAGCGTCAAAGAAAATGGAGTTCTCATTTTAAATGCGGATGACGAACAGTCGGCAAAACTTCAGTTCAGACCTAGCGTGCAAAAACGACGGAAGAAATTTATTTTTTACTCGCTTTCGGCGAACAATCCGCTTTTGCTTCAACATTTGATTGCAGGAGGAGATGCATGCTGGCTTGAAGATGGATGGATTGTCTACAGAGAAAATCTCAAACTCTATCGACTAATTGCAAGTATTGATCTTGCCTTTGCGCTCGGCGGTCTTGCAAAATTTCAGGTTTCCAATGCGCTGGCAGCCGTGGCTGGAGCGCGCTCCATGCATGCCAGCTTTGATGAGATCGTGGCTGGGCTGAGAAGCTTCAGCTCAACTTTTGAAAACAGCGGTCGATTGAATTTATACAAAGTCGGAGAGGGGTATCTGATCCTCGATTATGGACACAATCCAGATGCGATTACCGCAATCGGTGAGTTGTTGAGCCAATGGAAAAATTTTCGCAAGACTGCAGTTTTCGGTTTGCCTGGAGATCGCGCCGATCACGTCCTGGAAATGTCGGCTCAAAAAGTTTCTGAGATTTTCGATTGCTTGATTCTGCGTGATGATTTGGATCTGCGAGGTCGCAAACCAGGTGAAGTTCCAGATTTGATTGCCGCCATGATCAAGCAGACAAAGCCTGAAATGGTTTGCAAAAAAATTCTCGATGAAGAGGCAGCCTTGAAAGAGGCCATGAGCCAAATTCGAAAAGATGAAATTGTCGTGGTTTTCTATGACGTCTTTCCGGCGGTAATGCAAATGCTGCGACAGTATGATCCCGTTCCGATTTCGATGATCCCACTAGAGCCATTCACCGCAATGTCAGAAATTCGAACTTGGACGGAGCCGCAGCCATCTGAACCAATACTATCAATGAGAGCTTACCCATGACTCTCAAAAAAACTCATGCCTTGAAAAGTCGAAAAAAAATAAATCAAGCGGGAACCTTGATCATCATTGGCGGTAAAGAAGACAAGATGGGTGATCGCTTGATCTTAAAAGAAGTCGCTCGGAGAACGGAGCATGGCAAGCTCGTCATTATCTCTGCAGCGAGTGAGATGGCGCATGAATTGTGGGAACAGTATCGGTCCATCTTTCGAAGTCTTGGAGTCAAAAAGCTCGAACATCTCAGTATCAACACAGCCGAAGAAGCGAGAGACCCATTGAAGCTGGCTCTGCTTGCGGGTGCGCAAACCTTGTTCTTCACAGGTGGAGATCAAATTCGGCTCTCTTCAAAAATTGGTGGAACAGCAATAAAAGATTTTATCTTTGAACATTATGAAAATGGTGGAACGATCGCTGGAACTTCGGCCGGAGCCTCAGTGATGGGGCCTGTGATGTTGGTGGGAGCCGTTTCAGAAAAAAATGAGTCGCATAAAGTTGGAAATTTTATGATGGCTCCTGGTTTGGGCTTGGTCGATGATGTGATTATCGATCAGCACTTTGCTCAGAGAGGTCGAATTGGTCGTCTGCTAAGAGCAGTTGCTCTCAATCCTGCAATTTTAGGAATAGGTATT
>JAYUCD010000102.1:0-7535 GCA_043740515.1 Bdellovibrio sp.
ATTCACATTTGGCATCAAAAAGGAATCCCTATTCGGCAGGGCTACGGCCTCACTGAATTTGGTCCAAATGCCTTTTCACTGAATGAACAAGATGCCTTGAGAAAAATTGGATCGATTGGCTTTCCTAATTTTTATATTGCTGCAAAAATAGTTGACGAATTGGGAGCCGAGCTGGGCGCCGGAAAAATTGGCGAACTTTGGCTCAAAGGTCCGATGTGCATGACGGGTTACTGGAAAAATCCTCAGGCCACAGCTGAAACGATCACGGATGGCTGGCTTCACACCGGAGATCTGGTGCGAAAAGATGAAGACGGATATTTCTATGTGGTCGGTCGCAAAAAAGACATGTTCAAAAGCGGCGGCGAAAATGTCTACCCGGCTGAATTGGAAAAAGTCATTCGGGGTTATCCAGGCATTCGAGAAGTTGCCGTGATTGGAGTCCCCGACCAAAAGTGGGGCGAAGTTGGCAAAGCCTTCCTAGCTATTGAGCACAAAACTCATTTTGATCAGACCGGATTGAATCACTATTGCCTCGAAAACTTGGCCAAATTTAAAGTGCCCAAATATTTCCAGGTTCTTCCGGATCTTCCCAAAGGAGATAGCGGTAAAATCTTGAAACGCAAATTGGTTGAAATCGAACTGTCGCAAAAAACGTCTCAAAATGGGACGCTTTCCTAAAGCCGCTTGTGTCTTCGGTTGAGACAAGTGAAAATAAAACTGAATATGCGAAAGCTTTTACCTCTCTTATTTTTAGGATTTTTTATGCTCGGTTGCGCAACCGACATGAAAAAGCAATTCGATCGTGTCAAAGTGGGGATGGAAAAAAATGATGTGCTGGGATTGATGGACTCGCCCCACAGAGCCCAACGCTGGCATGGGATGGATCGATGGACTTATATTTTTTATGCGGATGATATGCGCGAAGAAAAGGAAGTTCATTTTCTAAACGGCACTGCAAATTACGTCGGCGACACCTTCAAGCCAATTTTGTCGGCAGAAGAACATGACAAGCAGAACGACATTGCAAACACTGAAGTTGAAAAGACTTTGAAAACGCGAAGAGAACAGATTCATCAATCGTTATCGAATGATCTCAATCCTCAGACGACGACTCGCTCTTACGTTCCTCAATTTACTCCAATTCAGTAATTTCACATCGAAATCCGTTTATTTTTGCAATATGATGGAATCCGAATCTTCGATGGATGGTTCTGCTTGAGGATTCTTTTTTCCACCTTGAGATTGAGTTCTCTTTTCTTTGGCTAGGTGTGCGTCCTCGGTTCCAAAATGTTTGCGCATGCGTTTTAGATTTCGACTGAGCTTTCCATCAACCCCTAAAGACTCTTCCATTACGTCGACCGATTTGACTTCAATTCGGTCATAATTATGGCCTAACTTTCCATTTCTTTCAGGAAATCGATATTTCAAAAGATTGATATTTTTGTCGTAATCTTCAGCGAACTTTCGAAGTTCTTTGTGCTCTTTGACGATATCTTTGATGACATTCTTTAGCTCCGACGAGTTTTCAGGAAGCTGATTCTTCTGGATGATTAGGGCATTGATGTTCCCCTGCTTCGATCTAATTTTCGATTGCAGCTCTTGAGTTTTATTTTCAAGCTCCACCCATGGGGGTAAGGTATTTTTGAGATTTCCTTTGCCTTCACTTTTTGCTTCTTCTTTTCCTTCGGCTTTGCTTTCACCCTTTGATTCTTCTTCAGCTCTCAGATGCAAAGGAATAAAGGTCAGGGCTGCAGAGACACAAGCCATGAAAATTTGTTTTTTAATTGAATGCATTTTGTTTCCAACTCACTTTCACGGGCAGATCACTTATTTTTTGAACCAAAACACTGGCTTTGGCAGAACTGATATTTTCAAGTCGCAAGTGGCCTTTTTGAATGCGTTTGATAAGGTCTTGCGAACTCCATTGAAATCTCGGCTCTGAAAATATTTCCTGAAGCTGCGCCCGGATTTCTTTGGTGTCGATATTTTCAATTTCAAGAGTGTAGGAAATTTCACCTTCCGGAGCCTCTGAACCATTGAATGGAGGCAGGGCCTCAGCTGTCTCAACAGTCTCAACTTCTTCGACGGCAGCTTCGGTTTCTACGGGGTCTGTTGGACTGATCTCCAGTGAATGTAAATTTTCAGATTCTTCAGGCTGATGATACTCTGAAGATATTATTTCTGCGCTCTGGCGAGGCGGCTCTTCGAAGCTTGAGGAGTCCGCAGTGAGAGATTCAAAGTCAGCATGAATTGCAGGATGAGCTTCTTGGGCCTTCTCGGTGACTAAAACATTTCCGTCCATATCAACAAACAAAACAGCATGGCATCGTCCACATGTTGTCACTCCAAAATCATCACTGATTTGATTTCCACATTCGGGGCAGGTGGGCGTCATGTGGAGTCTCCCGGGTTACTTTTTTCGGCGACGGTCGGCTCTGTTCATAGGGCGGTCACCTTGAGAAGGAGGCCCCGCTGTCATTCGCATGCGCTGCTTGGTCGAAGCTGGAGACTCGGCTTCGCGGCTTGCACTTTGAGCCTTCATGGGAGGAGCAGCAAATCCGCCTCCAGCAGAAGCCTCATCGGCGCCGTGAAATTCCAACTCATCCATTTCAGGTGCTCTGAGCATGCTTTGCATATTGTCAGCTTGAGCCTGATCAACGATTTGAACTTTTAATAACTTTTCGATGGTGTCAGCTCTAATTGTTTGATTGAGAATATTGAAAGCATTGAAAGCTTCTTTTTTGTATTCAATGACCGGGTCTTTTCCTGAGTATCCGCGCAGTCCGATGCCCTCTTTCAAACGATCGATACGAGCCAAATGCTCTTTCCATCGCTGATCAATTCCTTGGAGTAGAACCATCTTTTGAATTTGATCATAGAATTGGCCAAGATTTTTTCTTTGATGATCGTAAATGTCTTTGACAGCTTTACCAACAGCTCCGGTGATGACTTCAGCATCCAAACGCGGAAAGCTTTCAAAATCAATTTTGATTCCAAATTGCTGGCTGAGGGCCGTATTCAGGCCATCCAAGTTGAAAGTTTCCTTTTTATTATCATTGGGAACATGCGCATCCAAAATATTGGAGGTGACATCACCCAGGAAATCTAAAACTGTGCGCTCAACGTCTTTGCCTTCCATGATTTGCTTTCGCATCCCATAGATGATCGTACGCTGTTGATTCATCACATTGTCATAATCCAAAAGATGCTTTCGAATATCAAAGCTGTGGCCTTCCACTTTTCTTTGCGCTCCTTCAATGGAGCGAGAGACCATTCCTGCAACAATAGGCTCATCATCTGGAACGTTGAGGCGATCCATAATTTTTTGGATCATTTCACCGTTGAAAATCCGCATCAAACTGTCTTCCAGTGACAAATAAAATTTGGATTCGCCCGGATCTCCTTGACGGCCCGATCGGCCGCGAAGTTGATTGTCGATTCGCCGAGACTCATGTCTTTCCGTTCCAACGATGTACAGTCCACCTGCTTCAAGCACTTGAGCTTTTTCTGCTTCACACTGAATTTTAAATTGCTGGACCGCTGCTTCGAATTCGGGGCCTTCTTCAACGCCTGTCTGTTTTTTTGCCATCGCTTCAGAGTTTCCTCCAAGCACGATGTCGGTTCCTCGACCGGCCATATTGGTGGCAATCGTGATCGTTCCTTTGCGGCCGGCTTGAGCTACGATTTCGGCCTCGCGCTCGTGAGCCTTGGCATTCAAAACATCGTGACGAACTTTTTCCTTTTTCAAGGCCTCTGACAGAAGCTCGGATTTTTCAATGCTCGCAGTCCCGATTAACACGGGTTGACCCTTCTCATGGCGACCTTTGATGTCTTCGATGATGGCCTTGAATTTCGCTTTTTCTGTTTTGTATACGAGATCCTCATTGTCCAAACGGCGGATTGGCTTGTTTGTCGGGATGACAGAGACATCAAGATTGTAAACTTTCTTGAATTCGACGGCCTCGGTGTCAGCAGTTCCTGTCATGCCGGCGAGCTTTTTGTACATTTTGAAAAAGTTCTGGAATGTAATCGTCGCTAAAGTTTGATTTTCATTTTTAACTTCGACTTCTTCTTTGGCTTCGATTGCTTGGTGAAGTCCATCACTCCAGCGGCGACCCGGCATTAGACGGCCCGTGAATTCATCGACGATGACCACTTCGCCATTTGAGATCATGTATTCAACATCACAACGATAAAGATGATGCGCTTTCAAGCCTTGATAAATGTGATGCAGCAACTCGATATGCTCGGGATCAAATAAATTTTCGATTCCAAGCATTTCTTCAGCTTTGGAATTTCCTTCTTCTGTCAAAGAAGCGGTTTTTGTTTTTTCTTCCATTGTAAAGTGAACATCTCGCTTCAAATGCGGAATCACTTTATTGACTGCAAAATATTTGTCGGTCGAAGCCTCGCCCGGGCCCGAAATAATCAAAGGTGTTCTGGCTTCGTCAATCAAGATGGAATCGCACTCATCGACAATCGCGTAATTCAATTCTCGTTGCGACATATCGGCGAGATCAAATTTCATATTGTCGCGAAGGTAATCGAATCCCAATTCATTGTTGGTGGCGTAAGTGATGTCCGAGTTGTAAGCGTCACGGCGCTCTTGATCGGTGAGATCATGTACAATCACTCCGACCGAAAGTCCCAACCAGTTGTAAAGCTTGCCCATCCACTCACTGTCTCGACGAGCGAGATAATCATTCACGGTAACAACGTGCACTCCGCGACCAGTGAGCGCGTTGAGATAAACTGCCAAAGTTGCAACGAGAGTTTTTCCTTCACCGGTTCGCATTTCAGCGATGCTGCCCCGATTGAGAATGTAACCACCAATTAACTGCACGTCATAGTGGCGCATTCCGAGGACTCGGTGTGAGGCTTCACGGCAAACGGCAAAGGCTTCGGGTAAAATTTGATCGACCGTTGAGCCGTCTTTTAATTTTTTTTGCAGCTCTGGAGTTTTGGCCTTCAGTTGGTCATCAGACAAAGCCTTCATCTGAGGTTCCAGCGCATTGATTTGATCAATCACTGGTTGGATGGCTTTCATTTCTCGTTCATGTTTGGTGCCGAAGACTTTGCGCAAAACTTTTTGAATCATAGTCCCAAGATTCTAGACGCGGCCCTATCGAACTTCAAGTCGATCTGAGTCTAGATAGCCTTGAGTTTGGACTTGCCGAATCGCCTCGTACAGTACCACTGTCACAGCCGTTGCAACATTGAGACTGCGAATCGGACCAAACATGGGAATCTGAATGGCTTGATCCGCATTTTGACGCAATAGCTCCTCGTCCAAGCCTTTGGTTTCTTTGCCGAAAACAAACCAATCGCCGGGTTGATAATTGATATCAAAGTAAGATTTTTTGGCTTTGGTCGTGAGGTAAAAAACTCGTTTGGCATCTGTCACTTGCTCCTGCCATTTCGGCAAACTCTCGTGATGAGTCCAGTTCAAATGCTGCCAGTAATCCAGACCGGCTCGCTTGAGATTGCGATCAGTGATTCGAAATCCCAACTGGCCCACCAAATGAAGATCACTGCGAGTCCCCACACAGGTTCGCCCGATGTTGCCGGTGTTTTGTGGAATTTCCGGTTCGACCAAAACAACATGGAAGAGCGCTGGTGAAACGCTCTCTGTTTTGTTGCCGGTTAGATTTTGTTCAGCTGAGGTATCGGAAGACTTCATGGCCGGTCTTTGATAGCGCAAGTCTTCGGCCTTTATCAACGATCATCTCAAGATTCATCAGCTCTCGGTAAAGCGGCAAATCAATCGGCACAATCTCTCGCCCGGTCGAGCTGCCAAGCCTGAGAACATACTGTCTTTGCCGTTCGGTCAGCTTATCCGTCAGCGGAGGAGTCGATTGCAGCGAAGTTTTCCAATCTCCATCGCCGATCAAGCTCGCATCTTTCGGAAGCTTTCGCGGGTTGAGAAAATAAACCGAGGCCGTTTCGTTGACTCCATCGTTTGAAACCGAGATTTCTTTTCGCTGGTAAAGGCTTTTCTCTAAGTCCATGGATTGATAACCATGAAACTCGTCCAGTAAATTGATCAGCAAATCTGTGGCCTTCAGTTTGAGCAGTTGACCCGGAATTTGGTGAGTTCCCTCTTCGAGAACCACCGGATAGCCAACCTTCAGTCGGTAAGCTGTGCCTTGGATGCTGGCAGCGTTGGACTCGGTCACGAAATCGCGAATTTTATGGAAATGGACTAGGCCTTCCGACATAGATCCATAAGCAAAAAACTTCATCTCAGTCATTGATCCCCTCCATCAAAAACAGTGATAAAACTTAACTCATCTTCATTTTTCTAAAACAGTTTCTCTTGGTTTCTCATCCGGAATTGACCTCTCTCAATTCCTTCGCTTGTCAGGCGAAGGGGCTTGCTACCAAAAGTGTTGCTGATCCGCAACGATGAACTTGGTTAATTCTAGAGTACATGCACTTACCGAATTGCGTTAGTCAGCCTCTCGGCCAAATTGAAAAAAAGATCACCTTTTGACTGCAAAAATTTCTTGCGGTTAAATTCTAAGAACCGCCTACGCTTTCACAACCTCACATTTTCAAGGACGTGCAAGTCGATGAAAAAAATTGAAGCCATCATCAAGCCTTTCAAACTCGACGACGTCGTAGATGCTTTGTCGGAGGTTGGTGTTGAGGGAGTTTCGGTCACTGAGATCCGCGGCTTTGGTCGGCAAAAAGGGCGCACCGAAATTTACAAGGGTGCCGAGTACGTTGTCGATTTCTTGCCCAAAATCAAATTGGAAATTGTTGTCCCCAGCGGCTTGGTGGATCAGGCTGTGGAGGCAATTCAGAGATCCGCTCACACTGGAAAAATTGGCGACGGAAAAATTTTTGTTCTTTCAGTGGATCAGGCGGTTCGAATTCGAACTGGCGAACAGGATGAGCAAGCGCTTTAGATTCGATAAAAATTTAATTTGAATATTTAATTTAGAAAGAAATTTGTTTTATCAAAAAAGGGAGAAAAAAGAATGACAGCACAAGAGGCGATTCTGTTTGCAAAAGAAAAAGGCGCTCGCATGGTCGACTTGAAATTTTGCGACATGATCGGAACATGGCAACACTTTACAGTTTCGATCAGCCAGTTGACTCTTGAATTTTTTGAAGAGGGCTTGGGCTTCGACGGAAGTTCGATCCGTGGCTGGAGAGGTATCGAGGAATCAGACATGGTTGTGATGCCCGATCCAAAGACCGCAAAGATGGATCCTTTCATGGACATCCCGACCGTTTCGTTTATTTGCGATGTGGTTTTGCCAGAAACTTTGCAAGCCTACAACCGGGATCCTCGTCAAGTTTTGAAAAAAGCTGTGGCTTATATGAAGTCTACGGGATTTGCTGATACGGCTTACTTTGGCCCGGAAGCTGAGTTTTTTATCTTTGATGACATTCGCTATGAACAAACCAATCACAGCGCTTTTTATTCGATCGATTCGGATGAAGGAACTTGGAACTCTGGTCGAGATGAAGGTGGCAACAATTTGGGTTATAAAACTCGGCACAAAGAGGGCTATTTTCCTGTTCTG
>JAYUCD010000103.1:0-25929 GCA_043740515.1 Bdellovibrio sp.
AACTTTCCGTTCGCGAGTAACGATGCGGCTGAAACATCACAACTAAACGACGGTCGGGAAATTTTTCTCGAAAGCCCTGCAAAGTCGCTCTCACTTCAGTCGGATGATGGCCATAATCATCATAAACTCGAATATTTTTTTCCTCACCTTTGAAATGAAATCGGCGATCGACTCCTTCAAATTTCAAAAGGCCTTTTTGACAAATTTCGAAAGAGAAACCAGCTTTCAAACCGACTGCCAGAGCGGCTAGTCCATTGAGAGCATTGTGCTGACCTGGAACCTTTAGCTCGAACTCACCGAGCTTTTTCCGACCTGTCGTCGTGTTTTCAAAAACATCGTATTTTCCATTTTTCCCTTTGATCACAAAATCATTTTTCTCATCAAATCCATAAAAGAGAATTCGTTTGGGAAAATTATGAAACAGTTCTCGGATTTTTGGATCATCACCGCAAACAATACAAATTCCATAGAAGGGAGTCTTCTGGGCAAAGCTGACAAATGAGCTTTGCAAATTTTCAAATGATTTGAAGTAATCCAAATGATCGGAATCAATATTTGTAATCACGGCAATTTCCGGAGAAAGCTTTTGAAAACTTCCATCACTCTCATCAGCCTCAGCAATCAACCAATCACCATCGCCTAATAAAGCCGTCGATTTGATCTGATCAAATTTTCCACCAATCACAATTGTCGGTCTGGCTTGAGCTTCTAAAAATATGGAAGCTGTCATTGACGTGGTCGTGGTTTTTCCGTGCGTACCTCCGACTGCAATTCCTCGTTTCAAGCGCATGATCTCAGCCAAAGCTTCGGCTCGTGGTATCAATGGAATTTGCCGGGCTCGAGCCGCCTGAATTTCTGGATTGGTCGTTTGCACGGCGCTGGAAAAAACAACCACATCCGCATCTCCGACATGATCAGCCTTGTGTCCTCGCAAAACGGGAATGCCAAGCTCTCTCAATCTTTCGGTGTTGGCATTCTCAGACAAATCACTGCCCGAGACCTTCGCACCCATGTTGTGCAAAAGTTCGGCAAGGCCACACATGCCGATCCCACCGATTCCGATAAAATGAAATTTTGATTTTTGCAATCGCATCGTTTTTTAGTCCTAACAGTTTTTATGTTTCAAGAATCGCTTTGGCAATGACTTCTGAAGCTTTCGGTCGATGAAATTTTTTAATGTTATCTTGAAATTGCTTTCTCAAATCCGGACGAGCTTTCAATTCAGAGATTTCAGCAGCTAATTTCTGGGCGCTTAAATCCTTTTGCAAGATCATTCGAGCCGCTCCGGCGTTAACCAAAACCTGAGCGTTGTGGACCTGATGGCCATCTGCGGCTGGCAGCGGAATGATCAGCGCTGGTAATCCGAAGGCAGCTAGCTCATTCAGTGTTCCCGCGCCACCTCGGCAGACCACCAAATCAGCCCATTGATAATAATCAGGCATATTGAAAATAAATTCCTGCAGGTCCACCAGATCTTCAGAGCCTTTGTAACGCTCGCGAAAATCTGAAATGTCTATGCTTCCTGTTTGATGCACGACCTTTAAATTTTCTGTCCATGCGCCGCGAGCTTGAAGCGCTTCGCACAAACTTCGACCAATCGCTCGCGAACCCTGACTTCCACCGAAGTGAAGTAAATGAAATTTGCCGTCGACTGGCTTATTAGACTTCGTCTCTTGCCCAATTTCCATTTCGGCTCGAACAGGAAGTCCGACCACAGTCATTTTCTGGCTATGCAAAAGGGCTTTGGATTCTTCAAACACGAGAAAGCAATGCTTCACAAATCTTGATAACCATCGATTGGTCAATCCGGGATACACATTTGCTTCCCAAATCGCGGTCTTTCGGCCCATCAGGGCTGCGGCCAAGAGAAAAGGACCGGAAGCATAGCCGCCTACTCCCAAAACGAAATCCGGCTTTAATCTGAGGATCAAAACAATCGATTGAACGAAACCCCAGGGAAGTTTGATCAAAGTTTTTAATTTACCTAAAAAATTTCCTGCAAAGTTCAATTGTCCACCAGTAATCAAATGCAGCGGAAATTTTTCGCGAGGAATGATTTTGCTTTCAAGACCTTGAGCTGTACCGACAAAGTGAATTTCGACTTGAGAATTAATTTTTTGCAAAGCTCTTGCTATGGCGATTCCAGGATAAATATGTCCACCGGTTCCGCCACCTGCGATCAGAATGGTTTTTTTCATTGGTTTTAACTTAAACTTCAGCGACTGCGAAGAAAAGGATTTTGAGGTTCCGTGCTCAGATTCTTTTCCACATTGAGCAAAAGTCCGAACATGAAACACAAGGTAATCAAAGAGCTTCCACCGTAACTGAGAAATGGCAAAGTCAGGCCTTTGGTCGGAAGCAGCCCCATCACCACTCCCGCATTGATGAAAACACTGAGAGCGAAAGTCATTGAGATACCGAGGGCTAAAGACTTGCGAAACGGACTTTCGCAGCGAGAGGCAATTTGAAAACCTCGTAAGACAATAAATCCATACAAAGAAAGCAAACAGAGAAAGCCAACAAAGCCCATCTCTTCGCCCAAAACTGCCAAAGTGAAATCAGTGTGAGCTTCTGGCAAAAAGAAAAGTTTTCCTTGCCCCTGGCCCAATCCCGAACCGGTGATTCCTCCCGAATGAAAACTGAGCATCGACTGAATGGCCTGAAATCCAGTTTGCTCAGGGTCAGCCCAAGGATCTAAAAATGAAAGGACTCGGGCTCGCCGGTAGGGAACTCGCATCACCAATAAATAAAATGCCGGGAGAATCACCGCGAAAGCTGTGACGATGTAGCGCCATTTCAAGCCAAAAGCGAAGAGCAAGCCAACTCCGACACAGATGATGATTGCGAAGCTTCCGAAATCAGGTTGCTTGAGTAGTAAAACCAGCGGCAAGCACAATAATAAACCGAGTCCCCACCAATTGAATTTTCCAAGCCAATTGTCTTCTCGGCTGATCAAGCTTGCGAACAAAATGGTGAAAGAAAATTTTAAAACTTCAGAAGGCTCAAAGCGCAGACCCATTGGAAACTGCAGCCAACGAGCGGCGCCGCCGACGCGAACTCCGAGCCCTGGAACGAAGGTCGCAGCCACTCCCAACCCAGCTGCCAACCAGAGCGCCCATCCCCATTTTTCCAACCACCGAATCGGCAATTGCATCGCCACCAAAAGTGCAGCAAAGGCTGCAACTGAAAAAAGCGCCTGGCGAAAAAAGAAGTAATGGCCGTCACCAAAAGATTCTGTCGCAAAAATGTAACTGGAAGAATAAACCTGCACAAGCCCGCCACCCAATAGAGTGAGGATTGCCAAGAGCAACGGGCTTGCGACGTTTTTAGGCATCAAAATTACTCGATCTCGTCTTTGGCAGCGTCTTTAGCTGAATCTTTGGCTTTCGTTTCTTTTTTCGAGTTTTTATCCATCATCCGACTAGCCGAAGTGGCACAGCAGTACATGATGCCCTGATTTTCGGTGGGAGTTTTATATTGAGTGATTGAGAAGTGTTTTTCCGAATCGCAGCGCTTAGCCATTTCGATGTTCAAGGCCACATCAATATCAGGATAAATTTCGCCGTTGATGTATTCACAAAAAAGTTTCGAGGCTAGGGCAACTTTTTCTCGTTGTTCTTTTCGTTCTTTCATTTTTGTCGAAGCACAGCCTGATACCAAAAGTGCTGCCGAAATCGCGAAAGAAACCCATTTGATCAAAGACATCCTTGTCCTCCAGAAAATTGATTTTGAGCCTCAGCAATAGCGCTGAAGCTTTAGTGAATCATTTAAACTTTTTAATGATCTCTTTGAAATAGTCGCCTCGCTCTTCAAAACTGTCAAACATATCGAAGCTTGAACAGCCAGGAGACAGCAAAACAATGTCACCGATCCTAGACTTTTGGTAAGCGATTAACACCGCTTCTTCAAATGTCCCAATCAAAAAGGTCTCTGAAAAGTCTCCGAGATCTCGGTTGATGCGTTCTTTCGCCTCACCAACCAGAATCAAAGTTTTTACTTTTCGCTTCACAACATTTCGAAGAGCTTCATAAGAGAGGTTCGTGTCCTTGCCTCCAGCAATCAAAATGATGTTTTCTTCAAAAGCATCCAGGGCTCGCAAAACTGCATGGACGTTGGTGGCTTTGGAATCATTGAAAAACTGCACTCCGCCGACTTTTCGCACGTACTCGAGGCGATGCTGAAGACCTGTGAAGGTGTTCATCACTTTTTGGATCGCATCATGTTTGGCCCCATGCTCTCGTGCTGCCAAGATGGCGGCCATGATATTTTCAATCGAGTGCTTACCGCGCATGTGCACCTGAGTTGTATCGTAAACTTCGATTTCTGGACCTGTACGAACTCGAATCTCTCGACCCATGTTCACAGCTCCACCGATGTTCATAATCTGAGGCTCGAGCGAAGCTTTGCGTGAAAAATAGAAAATGCGTCCGCGCTGAACGGCAGGATCACGAGCTAGTTCGACCACTGCATTGTCATCGGCATTCAAAATACTGGTTGTCGCTTGATTTGTATTTTTGAAGATTCTTCGCTTGGCATTGACGTAATCTTCCATGGACCGATAACGATCCAAATGGTTCTCGGCCAAATTCATAAACAAAATATTTTGCGGAGTAAAAGTCTCACAAAGCTCGAGCATGTAACTGGAAACTTCAGCAATCACGACCTGAGATTTGGTTTCCTGGCGCAAATAATCTGTCATCGGATTTCCCATAGATCCACCGACCCAACAAGAAATTCCAGACTCGCGCAAGAAAGCTTCAATCAGTCGAGCTGTCGTCGTCTTACCATTTGTTCCGGTCAGTGCGATCACGGGCTCTTTGATAAATTGAGTGACGAATTCAAATTCGCCAGTGATTTTAATTCCCTGTGAACGAGCGTAATCAAAAATTTTCAACTGTGAGGGAACTCCCGGGCTGAGGATCACGAGATCTTGTGCCAAGAAAGTCTTCGGACTGTGACCGCCCAAATCCAATTTCACCGGCAGATCTCCCAAATGCTCAAGCTGAGTCGATAGCTCTGGCTTGGATTTGTGATCAGTGATCGTTACCTGAGCGCCTTGCGCATGCAAAAACTTGGCAAGCGACACTCCGGTTTTTCCCAAACCAACAACCAAAATTTTCTTGTCTTTCAATTCTGAAACATCTGTGAACATTTTTGACTCCAAGTATTCATCGCCACCTGACGACTTTTTTATTTTTGAATTTCCAATTAACGAAGCTTCAGTGTGCTCAGACTCAAAATAGCCAGCAAAATAGAGATGATCCAGAATCGCACAATGATTTTGGTCTCAGTCATCCCTTTCAATTCATAATGATGATGAATTGGCGCCATTTTAAAAATTCTCTTTCCCGTGGTTTTAAAAGAAATCACCTGAGTGATCACGGAAAGTGCTTCAACCACAAAAACTCCACCCAACAAAAGCATAAGAATTTCATTCTGAGTGAGCACCGCCATAGTTCCTAAAAAGCCACCAAGACTTAAGGAGCCAACATCGCCCATGAAAACCTGAGCCGGAAAAGTATTGAACCACAAAAACCCGAGTCCGGCGGCGACGACCGTGGCCGCCACTGGAGTCAGCTCGCCAGCACCTGCAACATGTGGAATTTGCAGATACTGGGAAATTTGGTAGTGACCGGCAACGTAAGCAAACAAACCAAGTGTCGCAGCTGAAATCATCACCGGAACAATTGCAAGCCCATCCAATCCGTCCGTGAGATTTACCGCATTGGCAGTTCCGACAATCACCAGCGAAGCAAAAGGGATGTACCAGTATCCCATATCAAAAGCGATGTGCTTGAAAAAAGGAATTGTCAAAAAAGTCGAAAGATTAAACCAGTGAACCAAGGCAAAAATCGCGAAGCCGGAAATTAAAAACTCGAAAGCTAAGCGAACTCTGCCAGATAGGCCCTTGGTATTTTTTTTGGAAACTTTCAACCAGTCGTCGATGTAACCAATCACTCCAAAACCCCAGGTGACAGTGAGAACTGCCCAGACCAGAGCACTTTTGATGTCCACCCAAAGTAGACAAGGAATCATGGTGGAAATTAAAATCAAACCCCCACCCATAGTCGGAGTGCCGGCTTTCTTTTTATGACTTTGAGGCCCGTCGTCTCGAATTGCCTGTCCGATTTGATAAGATTGCAGGCGACGGATAAAATAAGGCCCCCACATCCAGCAAAGCAAAAAGGCAGTAAAAAAAGAAATGAAAGTTCGAACGGTGATATAGCGAAAAACATTAAACGCTGAAATTTGGTCAGCCATTGAAAAGAGAAGTTGATAAAGCATCTTTTGTTTAGTCTTCTTTCTTCAAAGAAAAATCCAGAGGTTCGCAAGCCATGACAAAACGCTCAAGCTTCATGCCTCGAGAGCCTTTGACGAGCACAGTGTCTGAAAGCTTTAGCACAGAGGCCAGCTCAGACGCAAGAACATCTTTATAAGTATCTGATATCATTATCTTTTTAGAAAATTTCGAAGCCTTGACTCCGGCCTCAAAAGCCATTTGATCCGCGCCGTAAAACCAAATCGCATCAAAACCAGCCGCACCCACTTGCTTACCCAGCTCTTGGTGCAAGGCTGCCGAGCTTTCTCCCAGCTCGAGCATCTGGGCAAAGACTCCGACTTTTTTTCCACCCGACTTGATGAGCTTCACATTGTCGAGCAGGGCCTTCATGCTATCTGGGTTCGCGTTGTAGCCATCAAATAAAAGTTCAGCTCCAGATTTCAAATGCACCAATTGATTTCGTCCCCAATTGGTTTTGCAACGAGGTAGTGCCGCCCAAATTTCTTGCGGTGTCAGTCTACAAGCCAAAGCGATAGAAGCTGCAACCATCAGGTTGATCAAGTTGTGCTCGCCAAAGACAAAGACTTCCGCCTCACCTGCGATACCGGCAATCGATCCCTGCAATACGATTGAGGCCATCGTTAGCTTTTTGATTTCAAAAAAAATATCGGCATGTTTATTTTTACCAGAAAACGAAAATACTTTTCGAGCTTTCGGGAAATCTTTTTTTGCTTTTTCAAACATCAGCGCAGTTTGCGGATTGTCTAAATTGTAAATGCGAATGGCTGTTGGTTTTGCATATTGATAAATTTCTTCTTTAGCCTCAGCAATTTTCTCGATGCTCCCAAAGTGTTCGATGTGAGCCCTTCCGACCATGGTGCAAACCACGATGTCTGGATCGGCGATTTCACACAGAGTTTTAATTTCCCCAGAGTGATTCATTCCCATTTCGATCAAACTGACTTCGGTGGATTCGGGTTCAGCCAGCAAAGTGAAGGGCACTCCCCAATGATTATTGAAACTGCCTTTGGGATAATGAACTTTGCGGCAGGCTGAAATCACAGCATTGGAAAACTCTTTGCTCGTGGTTTTGCCATTGGAACCCGTGATTCCGACAATCAGTGAAGGACTTTTCATTCGAGAAAAGTGGGAAAGATCCTGTAAGGCTTTCAAAGTGTCTTTGACTAAAATCACTGTCACTTGGGTCTGCAGATCTTTGATTTCAGGTCGCACTTCGTGCACGACCAAACCGGCAGCACCTTGCTCGACCGCTTTTTTCAGAAATTGATGGGCATCAAAGCTTTCACCTTTGAGTGCGAAAAAAAGATTTCCCTTCAGATCTGCTCTCGAATCGCTGCCGATTTCGGTGAAGGTTTTTTGCTTTTCAGCAAGGACCTGGCCTCCCGTTGCTTGAATCACTTCTGATAACTTGAGCTCTTTCATCGCAAAAACTCCTTCGCCGTCTCGTAGTCACTAAAGAAATTTCGCTCTTTTCCGATGATTTGATAATCTTCATGACCTTTTCCAGCGATCAAAACCACGTCGTGCGGCTTGGCTGATTTTAAAACTTTCTCGATTGCTTTTCGCCGATCGACTTCCATTAAAACTTTATTTTTTCTCTCATCGATCGAAAATCCATCCATAATTTGATGAATGATCGCATAAGGATCTTCACTGCGAGGATTGTCCGATGTCACCATCACACAGTCCGAATGTACCATGGCCTTTTCTGCCATTAAGAGACGTTTTCCATGATCTCGGTCCCCACCGCAACCAAAAATCGTCCAAATTTTCGAGTGCGCTTTGCTCTGGTCACGAATCTCTTGCAAAGACTTTAAAACATTTTCCAAAGCATCGGGAGTGTGGGCGTAATCGACGAAGACATTGAGCGATTTGAAGTTCGGCACAACTTGGAGGCGCCCTGGCACGCCATCAAATCTCGAGAGTGCTTGCAAGCTGACCGAAGGCTTGACTCCCACACTGGCAGCGGCGGCCACGGCTGCCACTGCATTGGCCACATTGTGATTCCCGCACATTGGGATTGAGGATTTGTAAACTCCCGCTGGAGTTTTCAATTCAAAATCTGTGCGCAAGAAATCGACGCTGAGAATTTTGTAACGGAAATCAGCGGCAGAATTCTTGCCGTAACTCCAGATGGCAGCAGCTCCAGCCACACGAAGTTTAGCTCCCCAAGAATCATCTGTGTTAACGATGGCGAAGCGCGGAAGTTTTTGCGATTTCCAGAGCACATCCGTGAAGAGTTTTTGCTTCGCCAAAAAATAATCTTCCATTTTTTTGTGATAATCCAAATGATCTCGGGTCAAATTGGTAAAGACCACCGTGTTGAATTGAACTCCGTCAGCTCGGTGTTGATCCAAAGCATGACTGGAAACTTCCAGCGCCACGGCTCGAGCTCCCTCGTCTTTCATTTCGCGAAGTCTTTTTTGCAGCTCGATGGCACCGGGAGTGGTCAGACCGCTTGGCCAGATTTTATCGCCCAAATGATGATTGATCGTACCCAGAACTCCACAAGGAATCCGAGCTTTTGAAAAAATGGCCTCGAGCATATAAGTGAAGGACGTCTTTCCGTTGGTGCCTGTCACTCCGAAGCAGAATAAACTTTTCGAAGGATCATCATACAAATTGAGGGCAAGGCGATTCAGAGCCTGTCTGGAGCTTCCCACCACTTGCACATAGCCTTGATAATCTTTCGGAACTTGCTCGGCGCGCTCGACGATCACCGCGATGGCGCCTGCCTCACAGGCCTGAGGCAGAAACTGATGCCCGTCGGTTTGAGACCCGGGCACAGCAACAAAAACTGCGCTTAAATGAACTTGTCTTGCATCATCCGTTACGGAAAGAACTTCGACTTCTGGCGCTGTCGAATTATATTCTGGTAAAATTTTAAGCAAGTCTGATAATTTCAAATTGTTTTCCGAACTTTCAAATGAGCCTTTTCAAAGAAACGACAATTGAACATGCGAAAATTAGCAAGTATCCAATGCCTCGACAGTAACAACCTCGATCGTCATCCTAGAGGCGATACCAACGGAAATCAACAGTCGGAAGTTTTGCATTTTATTCTCTTTCACGGTTATGGCGCAGATGCTTATGATTTGCGCTCATTGTCTGAAGTCATTAGCCCCACGGTGGCCATGCAGTTTATTTTTCCGCAAGGAGTTCTCGAGGTCCCCATCGGCCCCGGTTGGACTGGACGCGCTTGGTGGCAAATTGATATTGCAGCTTTGCAAAGTGCCGCGAGCTCTGGCCAACCTCGAGATCTCTCGAAAGAAAAACCAGAAGCTTTGCCGGCTTTGCGGAAGCGGATACTGGAGGCCATTGAATCTCTGAAAGTGCCCTGGGATCGAATTATTTTGGGCGGCTTCAGTCAGGGCGCCATGCTAGCAAACGATATTTTTATGCACGCCCCAGAAAATCCGCGAGCCCTGGTTTGCCTCTCTGGGGCATTGTTAAGTAAAGAGGAGCTGAAGCCTCTGGCTGCAAAAAGATCCGGCCTTCCTTTTTTCTTGTCACATGGGAAATCAGATGCGGTTTTGGATATTCGCGGATCCAGTCAGCTTGAATCTTTTTTATTGCAAGCCGGAATGAAAGGAAAATTATTTAGTTTCGCAGGAGCTCATGAAATTCCCATGGAGGCTGTCGCCAAGCTCAACGAATTTCTTCTGCAGGTTTCAAAATAACCAGGATTTTTTTACTGGCAGGAACAGGGCTGCCCGGCGCTGGAATGACTTCAGCCACAAGTCCTGACCCCTTGGTGCGAACTTGCAAATCTTTTTCGGAAGCTGTTCGGAGCGCATCTCGCAATGAAAGTCTTAGCAAATCCGGGACTACTGGTACGGCTGTTTCTGCGGTGACTTCGGAAATTTTTACTTCGACATTTTTTTTCAAAAGCTCATCAGCTGTGACCGTCGAATTTTCAACCAAGACCGGATTTCGCAAATCTTTCATTCTTTTCTTCACAGCTTTGGGCAAAGCCGCAACTGTCGCAGGCTTTCGCTTAGACTTTTTTGCTTTTGGCAGAGGGCCCGCATCCTGCTTGTCGACAAAGTTTTTCTCACTGAGGATCATTGGTGCTAATCCGGCTCGGCGAGCGGCATAAGAAGCAAGTCTTGAAAAAAGTGGGGCCGCAACTTGAGATCCATAATAAGCATTTTGCTTCGGATGATCGACGACAACGTAAATCACAAATTTCGGATCTGTTGCCGGAATGAATCCAGCAAAACTTGAGACGTAAGCTTTTTCCATATAGCCACCGCCATGTGGATTTACTTTTTGTGCTGTTCCCGTTTTTCCAGCGACGAGAAAGCCGTCCACTTTGGCTTTGGTGCCCGTTCCGCCAGGACCGGTGACGGCGGTCAACATCATACGAAGGCTGGCTGCATCTTGCTCGGAGAGAACTCGGCGAATAGGCTTTGTTTTAAATTCAGTGATCTCATTTGTTTCCGGATCACGAATCGAATGCACAATGTAGGGAGTGTTCAAGACTCCGCCGTTGGCGATGCTGGCATAAGCGTTAGCCATTTGCATTGCGGTCACAGCAATTCCATGACCGAATGAAATATTTGAGAGCAGGTGTGGACGCCAAGGCAGGGCTTGCATTTGCCCTTTGGCATCGCCCGGCAAATCGATTCCTGATTTTTGTCCAAAACCAAAATCGATCAAAGCCTTTTGCAAAGCTTCTGATCCTAGATCAAATGCAATTTTTGTCGAGCCAATATTGGACGAGTAAGCAAGGATTTCGGAAACCGTGAGCTGAGCCCACTTCTCTTTGGTTTCAGCTTCTCGAATCACTCGGTCGCCAACTTGAAATTTTCCCATTTCCGTATTGTATTTGGTGTTTGGCTGAAGAATTTTTTCTCTCAGTGCCGCCCCAATCACAAAAGATTTCATGGTGCTACCCGGCTCGAAAGTATCGGTCACAGCACGATTTCTTCTTTGTTCCGGCTTCAATCGATTGCCGCGATTGGCATCGAAACTAGGCGCGGATGAGATCGCCAATACCGCTGAAGTTTTCGCATCCAAGATAACTCCGGTCGCGTTGTCTGCATTGAATTCGGAGATGGCACCTTCCAATTCAGTTTCGAGAACGTGTTGCAAATCCGAATCGATGGTCAATTTGATTTCTGCTCCGTCTGGATTTTCCGCAAACATCAATCCGTCAGCGACCAAGGGACGACCGCGAGCATCTCGGCGAACGGTGACTTTCTTTTTATTTCCTTGAAGCGCTTGATTGAAGGAAAGCTCCAAGCCCTCGAGCCCTTGTCCTTCTTGGCCAACGAAACCGAGTACTTGAGACAAAAGATTTTCATTGGGATAAATGCGTTTGAATTCTTCAACTAACTGCAGGCCTTTAACGTCCAAGCGTTTGATTTGCTCAGCCTTGTCATCTTCCATCAATCGGTAAAGCCAAATGAAACGCTTATTTGAATCTTTGATTTTTGCAAAAATGCTTTCGGGTGATTGATTTAAAATTGTCGCTAACTTGTGCGCTACCCATTTTTTATTCTCAAGCAATTTGGGGTCAGCAAAAACAGAGAAGGCTTTAGTTGAAAGAGCCAGTTCCCGTCCAGCCACATCGACAATAGCCCCACGCCGACTTTGCAAAGTGATGACGGTTTGGAATTGCTTGGCTTGCAGAGCTTCTAAACGCTTATTGGGAAAAACTTGCAGGACAGCAGCTCGAGTCGCAAGCACGCCCCAGAGCAGAACAAGCCCTGAGAACAAAATGACGATTCGGCTTTTCAATTGAGATCCCTTGCGCCAACAAAATTCACATTGGTCAAATGGATGATTTGATTGGCTTGAATCTTTTTCATCGTGAAGCGACTGGTGGCCATTTTCTCGACGTGCTGAGGCCGAGTGATTTTGGCCAGTTGAATGCTCTTCTCACGTTTTTCTTCCAGAGTTTGCCTCTGTTCACGCGTCAGTTTTAAGATCACATAGCCCAAACGTCTTTCTTCCATTTGAAGAAACACGAGTGAGAATAAAGTTCCGATGATAAAAACGATGCTAAAGATTGGCTTCACGTTCAGTCACCCGCTGCTGCATTTAGAGTTTGTCGAGCGTTCAAAAACTCTGAGTTTGGCACTGCGGGCTCTCGGGTTTTCCTTGGCTTCGTTCCACTCGGCCTGGATTACCTTTTTGTTCACAATTGAGCCCGCATCCATGGTCTCAGCTAATTCTTTGAACTTGTTCTTTACAATTCTATCCTCGAGCGAGTGAAAAGTCAGGACAGCCAGTCGACCTTTGGACTTCAGTCCGTGTGCTAAATTCTCCAGAGAATTTTCCACAACCTCGAGCTCGCGATTGACCTGCAGTCGAAGAGCGAGAAAAAATTGCGTCGCTGGGTGATGACCTTTGCGGTGCCAGCCTTCGACTCGCTCGATCAGCCCTGCAAGATCTCGAGTGTTGATGAAAGGTTTCTCTTTGCGGTCGTGCACGATGGCGCGAGTGACTCGGTAAGGTCTTGATACTTCCCCGAAATTCTTGAACAAATCATTCAATTCCTCCTCCGAGTACTCGCGGATGATATCGGCTGCTGTGACACCTTCTGAATTGTTCATGCGCATATCCAATGGGCCCTCATGATAAAAACTGAAGCCTCGAGGACCTTGGTCGAGTTGAGGCGAACTCACACCAAGGTCGAGCAGCATGAGATCAAACTGTCCAAATTTTTCGCTGGTGAAATCAGAAAAATTGGCGTGATGAATTTGCAATCGGCCTTGGGCGATCCACTCGGCAAAATTTTCTTGAGCATAGGCGACCGCTTCAGGATCTTGATCGCAAGCTACCGCCGAAATCTGCGGATGCAATTCAAGCAAGGCTTTGAGATGTCCGCCGCGGCCGAAAGTTCCATCAAAATATCGTAAAGGCATGCCAGCTTGAGCCTCAATCGTCGGTAAAAACATGCGAAGCAAATCAGGCAGAAGAACTGGAACGTGAAGTGAAGTCGAACTCATGCGGAAATCCTAACAGATTCTGGGCTTGTCGTCGCACATTTTTCTTTTCCTGCCAGCGAAGTGTGCTTACGATATCAGTATGCTCATCAACTGTCCAAAATGTGGATTCTCGCAACCTCAAGATCGCTACTGCGCCAGTTGCGGAATCGATATGAATGCCTTTCGACCGACCAGCAAACCGCTTTGGAAAAAAATTCTTATCAGTCCGATCTTGCATGTTTGCTTGATTGCTTTACTCGTGCTCGCGGCGGCTCTTTACATTCGGGAAAAGCATCATGAAGAACTGCGAGCGAAGGTCGAGTACCTCAAAAGCGGCCCCCTCCTCGTCGAGCGACAGGATGCGAGCACCATGAAGGCTTCTGGCAATTCAAAACCTGAAGTGGATTCTTCAGCGACCGATATTGGTGAGGATGATGATTTTGCTCCGGGTTTTCCCATTCCAGCTGCGACGGCAACTCCTGCCCCCACAGCTTTGCCCGTGGAGACTGCGGTGACGCCGACTCCGGCTGCTTCCAACCATTTATTGAAATCGATCAAAGCTTCCGATTCGAAATTTGCTAAAAAATTCACGACTGTTTACGCCGAAATTGATTCGCGCATTGTGAACACATGGATGGATGAAATGCGCTCCACCGGCCAAGCGAGAGTTTTTGATGAAGCGGTGATGGGGCCACTGCTCCAGGTTCAACAAAAGCTCAAGCTCCTTCGCGGAGTCAAAATTCTCAGTCGCATGGAGCATCAAATTGCGCCGAATGTTCTGAGCATGGAATGGTTTATTGGGACTCACCGAAGTTCTGATCCAGAAAATGAAATCGGATTTTTCTCTTCCTTGTCTTTGGGAGATTCCAAAGATGGAATCGTGCGCGGTGATGTTGAAGTGCAAAGAGCTTTTCGCGAACCACAGAGCGCGCCTGGAAAAGGGATTGAGCGAGTTTCTTTTGGTGGGCCTTTCGAGCTGCCCGTCGGCGCCGGCTTCATGATGCGGGGAATCCTGCCAAAACGCTTTGCCACCGAACTCGATGAAGAAGCCAACCCTGACCCTGCTCTGTCCATCCTGAAATCCAGAAGCTTTGCGGCTGGCGAGTCCGATTTTGTTTTTATTTTAGTGTTTGATCCTCCGGCAACCAGTACAAATCCCAAAAATCTCGAAAATAAGTAAAATCCAGCTAATAATTTCTGCCCTAAGCTTGACCGCTGCCTTGAGACTGAGGCAATTTTGAAGGACTAAAAAGCCACTTAGGGCTCAACTGGAGAACCGATGACCAATCTCAAACTTTCAAGCTACATTTCCGAAGAAAAAATTCAAACGAAAGTCAAAGAGATGGGTGATCAGCTCACCAAGCAATTAAAAGGCAAAAAAGTTGTCGCAGTTTGCGTGCTCAAAGGTTCATTTATTTTTTATTCGGATCTGATTCGAAATATCAACACGGATCTCGCCTGCGAATTTTTTGGCGTTTCCAGTTATCACGGCAATACCACTTCTTCGGGCGAAGTGAAAGTTACTTTGGATTTGGCTCATCCTGTGGAAGGAAAACACGTTCTCCTAGTGGAAGACATTGTCGATACTGGCCTGACAATGAATTATTTGAAAACTTCAATTCTTTCTCGAAAGCCTGCAAGCCTGACGACAGTTGCCTTGCTTGAAAAGCCTGAGGCTCTCAAAGTAAAATGCGAAATTGATATGGTTGGATTTAAAATTCCCAACGATTTCGTCGTTGGGTACGGTTTAGATTATCAAGGCTTCTATCGAAACCTTCCTTACATTGCACAAGTTCAGAACTTCAATTGATCTGGGCTATTGATCTGAATTAAGGAATCTGCAAAACCTGACCGGATCTCAGTTTGATCGATTTCTTCAGATGATTTGACTGCAGGATATCTTCTTCAGTCACACCAAATTCCTCTGCAACTTTTCGAACCGTGTCGCCCCGACGAACTTTGTAGGCGATTGGCAGAGGGTCCACCATGCTTGGCATGCGCCCTTCTTTCTCGGCTGCGACCTGAGCTTTGCGTAATTTTTCAGGACTTTCCAATTCTTTGCTGACCGTTTCCAATTTGCTTTTCGCAATCGAAATAACGATTCCTTTAGGAATGGGACGTCCGTGAGTTCGAGCGATTCGAGTGATGTGCGGATTGAAAATCTGAGCTTTCAAATCATCGTTGTCAAACCATCGAAGCAGATCCCGATACTTGACAGCGATTGGCAGTTTCACATCCACAGATTCCAAGGGTTGCGACCAAGTCACGGGTCCCAAATACTGAGTCGCGTGACTGCTGACTTCCAGGGCCGCTAAATAACTGGCGAAAAAATTCCGCGATGCAAAGCCGAAACGCTTTTTGATTGTCAGATTTTGCACCAACTCGCCCAGTTCTCGAGTGTGATATTTTTTGGTCAGTTTCAAAACTCCGCTTGGTCCGTGATTGTAGCCAGTCATCGCCAGCGGCCAGCTTTGCAGCATATTGAAATTGATTCGCATGAGCTTCGCTGCCAAGCGAGTTGCTTCGGCTGGATGATTTCTTTGATCAATCGCCGCATCACGCTTCATGAAACCCTTCATCGTGTAGGGCATGATCTGCCAAAGACCACTGGCTCCGACTTTGGATCTCGCTAAAACATTGTATGAGCTTTCGACAAAGGGAAGACGAACCAACTCGATTGGTAATCCGGCTTCACGAAAAATCTTTTCAAATTCTTCGATGTAGCGACCGGAAAAATAAATTCCCTGGATCATACGATCTTTTTGCCCCAACTGAAAACGCAGACGGTTTTTTTTTGAGGCCAGCAAAAACTTTTTTGGTTCTCTGACTTTTTCAAAGTAATCCCAGATTCGTCGCTCATCCGGAGTTAACTTGCTAGTGTCTTTCACCTTCTGAAGTTTTTCCAAAAGAGCAATCACTTTGTGTTTCGAGTCTTTGACCATTTTCAATTTGATGCGCTCTTTTTGAAATCGATTGATGTCGATCCGACTGACAACCGGGGTAAAATCTAATTGTTCATAGATCAAATCGATGAAATCCGAGTCATGGAGCACACCCTGATCGGTCGTATATTTAGAATAAACATCGATCCAAAATTTAACCGGAATCTCAAGCCCCTTCGGGACTGCAAAGGCCGTCGGTGAATAACCTAGCGCGGTGTCCTGATTTGAAAAATCAGGTGCTTTCCATGGTCTTGAATCTGTGAGATTTTTTTCGCCTGCAATTTCCTCGTGAGTGACTGGCGTGTCCTCATCCATATCTTGGGAAAATTTAGAATCATCTTCGCCGCTCTCAATAGGCTTGGCCGCATTTTTGATTGATTGATCAATCGACTCGCCTACATCGACAACGTAGGGCACACCATTTTCGACAAAATCTTTTTGCAAAAACGAATTCGTGCTCGCTTGCAAAGGCGAAGACAAAAAACAGGTTGCTAAAAATATTTTAAAATGTTGCAAGCAAAAGCCTCCGAAAAAAACAATTCGCCGTTTCATTCCACTAATTCACTCAGCTGATTTACTCAACTAACGAAACTGCAATTTGATCAAACAAAGCGCGCACTTTGTTCTCATCGGCAGATCCGTTGTACATCAACACGAACGGAAGGACAGTTCCATCTCTTCTTCCGGCGTAACCTGCAAGAGAAACCACACCAGTCAAAAATCCAGTCTTGGCTCTCACCCAACGTTCGGCTGGCCCCTCTTTCATTCGATTTTTCAAAGTTCCATCGATTCCTGCAATTGGCAGTGAGGTCACGAACTCGGGCTGATAGCGAAATTGAAATTTCATATCGTTCAAGACTTTCCAGAGAGCCTGTGCTGACATTCGGTTGTCCCTTGTCAAACCGGAGGGATTGAACAACTCAAACTGAGTTGCCGGCACACCAATTTTTATTAAATACTGATTCAGGACTTTCATCCCCTTTTCGATACTGCCGGGGGGATTGGTAGCTGCTGCCATATTTTTAGTAAACATTTCGGCGACGTAATTGTTTGAGAACTTGTTCATGTCAGCCAAGATATCTTGAATTGGCTTACTTTCGGACTCGGCCAAAAGTTTTGCATTGTTAGGAGTCACTCCCACTTTGACCGCACCCTTGACTTCAATTCCACGTTGAGACAGGAAGGCCCGGAGATTGTATCCCGACCAAAGATCAGGCTGAGTGATGTTTTTGAAGACCACAATTTCTTTTGAATCCAAAACGATTTTTCCTGAAACAATGACAATGTCGCCCGGGCCTTTTGTGTCTTCATCTCGTTCGACAGAAACTGAAGTTTTTCCGCCGGCACTGACCGTTTCAACTTTGGATTTCACTCGGATGTATTGGTTGTCGGGATCAGCAAAAACCAATGCCGGCTCGCCAGATTTTTTTCCAGGTCGCACAAAAATATTCACCGAATTCCAATTGAATGACATCGCTCCCGTTGGCGCATCGTAGGCTCGGTCGACTCGCTCCTTTTGTCTCGAACTATCGAAACGCATTTTATCAAAGAATGAGTCATCAACAATTAAATCTCCCTCGATGCTCTTCACCCCGGTTCGAACAAAGGCATTGACCAAAAACCACATGTTTTCCGAGACGAAGCTCGGATCTCCTCCACCTTTCAAAATTAAATTTCCTTTTAAGCTTTCTTTGTCGACGCTGGCTTCGCTGTACAAACCAGTTTTAAATTTAGTTCCTGGAGGAAAAGTGGAAATGGCTGCAGCCGCCGTCACAAGTTTGGTGATTGAAGCAGGAATTAGTTTTTTTTCCGAGTGCTGAGCAAAGACGACGGTCGGATCCCCTTCCCCACCGGCAACGTAAACCGCCAATCCTTCGGAGCTGATGCTGGATTTTTGTAAAATCTGACCAATTTTTTTAGCTTCTTTTTTAACCCAATCTGAATCCAATGCGAAGCAAGAGGGTGCGATCAGGAACAGCAGCGCTGCAGAAATCATCCATTTCATAAAAACCTCATGTGATCCCAACATGCTAAAGGGCGCTTGCTGCACAGGCAATCACCAAGTATGTTCAAATCATGACGGCCGTAAAACCCCTTCTCTTTTTGGTAGATGACGATTGGCAAACGCTGACGGCACTTGCCCGAGTCTTTCAAAGTGAATTTCGCATTCAAAGCTTTTCGGATCCCCTGCTTGCATTGGCCGAATTGGATTTGCAGGATCCCGCACTGGTTTTAACTGATTCGATCATGCCGCAGATGTCGGGCCTGGATTTTCTCAAGCGAGTTCGGAGCGCCAGGCCGAACAGTGTCCGAGTCATCTTGTCAGGCCAACTTTCAGTCGGAGAATTATCCCAGGCACTTCACGCTGGATTGATTCATCGATTTTTTGTCAAACCCTGGGAGAATGAAATTCTCAAACTGCAGGTTTTGGAATGTTTGGAGCAACGAAAAATTCTTCTCGAAAAAGATCACTTGGCCGAGCTTGCCTTAACCGACCCCGTGACCCAATTGGGCAATCATCGTTTTTTTCAAGAACAGTTTCGCACCGAAGTCGAGCGAGCCCGGAGACACTCCCGTCCCGTTTGCTTGATGATGATGGATATCGATCATTTCAAACTGTGGAACGACCAATTTGGTCATCCCGCAGGAGACGCTTTGCTCAATAATGTGGCTCGTCTTTTGGTGCAAGGCTTGAGAACCATCGATTGGATTGCCCGTTACGGGGGCGACGAGTTCGCCATGATTTTGCCTGACACCAAAGTTACCGACGCTTTTGTGATTGCTGAAAGATTGAGAAATATTTTTTTTGCTGACCCCCAACATCACAAAGGTCCAGTTTCCATTTCATTGAGCTTTGGTCTGTCCTCGTTTCCTGAAAATGGAAGTGTGCCCGCCCAATTGATCGAGTCTGCAGATCAGGCTCTGTATCAGGCTAAAAAACTAGGTCGCAATCAATCCAAGATTGCAGGCGTTCCTTAAGAAAATTTAGTAAAATCATTTTTCTGCTAAAAGCTTTCTTACAAAAGCCTTACACTGATTTTCACGAAGGACCAAATTCATGAAAAAACGCGAATGGATCATCGTCTTTGTTCCCCTCTTTCTGACTTGGCTGTTCGATCAGGTGACGAAACGATGGGCCGACGGAAATGTGGATAGCCAAAGTTTTGGATTTATCCATTTTATTCTCCACCACAATCCTGGCGCCATGCTTGGGCTTTTTTCCAATCTCCCTCCCGTTTTGAGAATTGTTTCACTTTCCACAGGTGGTGCTTTTCTTTTTTGCACTTATGCGATCATCCAATATCTGCTTCCCATTCGGTCTCTCAATCTGCGATGTGGATTGTCGATTTTGTTGGGTGGTATTTTGGGAAATGTCACCGACCGGATTCTTTATGGCCATGTGATCGATTTTATCGTTTTCGATTTGTTTGGCTGGCTCAGTCCTGCTTTTAATTTGGCCGATGCACTTCAATGGGTCGGCTATGGCTTGATCGTCTACGCCATTACAAAAGATGGAGATCTTCTTTGGCCGGCTCACAATTCCCGCAAGATTTACTGGATCAACACTCGCTTCCAATTGAAATATTGTTTCTTTTTATTGGGAGTCGGCTTTGGCGTTGGCTTGGTGTCTCTGGTTTTTTCATACACTTATCTCCGAGTCACAATGATTGAGCTCAGTGGCCAGAATTCTATGATTCTTGATAAATTTCTCATTCCTTATTTGATGACTTTTGCTTTGATCACTTTAGGATTCTGCGCAGCCCTGTTTATGGTTGGAAAAATAATTTCTCATAAAATTGCCGGACCGGTGTTTGCTTTTGAGAGATTTGTGACCGAGGCGATGGAAGGGAAAAACCGCTCTTTCAAATTGCGCACCCACGATGAATTTAAAAATTTAGAAGTTCTCGCTCTGAAAATTCAAAAACATTTGATCGCCACCGGAACCATTCCTCCACTTTCGAGCGCTCCGCCGATTACAACGGAAGAGGAAGACGATATCCCGTCGCCCAACAAACAGACCACGCCTATTCAGTCTTAATTAGAACAAAGCCAAAGATGCTTCTTTGATCTTATTTAGATAAAATCTTTTTCGAGCCGCATCTCGGTGGCACAGAGCCATAATATAATCTCCGTCGGGATTTCGAACCAAGCCGATGGGAGTGATTCGACGAGACTCATTTTTCGTTTTTCCACTGTCATAAATGATATCCATACCCGAAGACTGAGAGATGGCCGCGACAACCATCTGAATCCATTTTTCTGACGAACCGAGCAGCTGGTAATTTTCCCAGCGCAGATCTTTTTCCATCGTTTGAATGACTTGGAACAGGGATGCTTGTTCACCCATTCGTCGCATGCACTCCAGCCCCACGTTCAAACAAGCCCGAGCATCATCAAGCGCCCGATGTGCAGTCCCGCCAACTAATTTTAACAACTTGATCAAAGTCTGAAGTTTATGATTTTCGCTTTCAGTGATGATTTTTCGCGCCAGCAAACTGGTGCACAGCACGGGTTCACTGGGCAAAGAAATTTTATTTTTCTCGAAATCCAATGTCATAAACCCCAAGTCAAATGGTGCATGGTGAGCCATGGGAATCGCACCGTCGAAAAACTGCCGGATCTCCGAAACTTTTTCTGACATGCGAGGTGCGCCTTCAACCATCTCATTGGTAATTCCATGAATTCCAATTATGAAATCTCCCATTCTCTCTGAGGGTTTCAGCAAGGTTTGGAATGCTGCGATTTCGTTTCCACCCTTCCATTTGACAGCACCAAACTCGACAACTTCCGATCCTAGGGGATAAGCTCCCGAAGTTTCAGTATCAAAAGCAACGAATTCGTATTCACTCCAGGGTCGATCATAATTTTGGAAAGTTTGAGTTTCGAGCATCCGATCAAATTAACAAAGCCATCGATGAAAGTCCAGGATCCAACCTGTTCATATGTCTGCAAAGACACAATTCAGTTATGATTCTGACTAGAGGACTGATCTCGATGAGCATCCAAACTAAAATCAAAGGGACTGCACGGCTGGCATTCGTCAGTTTTGCCGGTAGGCTATCGAGCCTTTATCTCCTCTTTTTTCTCGTCTTTTTTTCTTTGGCTCAGGCCCAAGCGCAAGCCCAAGCACCTGCTCAGAACAATCCAATTGTTTATGCTTCAAAAATGTATGGTGAAGTGTCGATTCAAACCAACTATGTCGATCGAGGCATCTCACAAAGTAATAAATTAATGTCTGTCTCTGGCGGCGGTGGCTATTGGTTCGGGGGCCTTGGCCGAATTGGTTTCAATGGCGCCAGCGTGTCTTTTCCAAACGAAACCGCCAATAGTGAAATTCGTGGTTTTGCCGAGTACAGATTCGTCTTTTCAGGAAATTCAGATCTGAGACTGCGAAATGATTTGATTCGCTACTATTCCGACCCTCTCAGAAATAACACCTTGATCACTCTTGCTCAGAATTTTTTTGGTTATCACATTTTGTATCTGAGAGATGATAATTTCGAGGGGACCAAAACGCATCGCAATTGGTTTGGTTTTCAAAATAATTGGCCTCTCACCCCCGAATGGGATTTCGGTGCGAGCATTGGCTATTCGGTTCTAGAACTTGCCGGGTTTGATAATTTTTTCGATAGCCGATTGAGCTTGACCTATACCGTCAGCAATATAACGGCCTCTCTCGTCAATACGATGACAACAGCTGGTTCGGCGTTCAATGGCAATGCAGGCTTTATGTTATTTCTCGTTTTTGGTGCAAAGTTTTAGTTATCGGAAGCTTTCTCGTCTTTAATTTTCTTTTTTTGCGCTGAAATTTGCTTTACAAAATTATCATAGGCAGTCATGTCCGTGTTCGCAGCTCCGAATATTGCTTCTAATTTTCTTGGCTTCAATCCGTTCGCCTTCAAGGGCTTTTGTTTGATTTCAATTTTAATCATTCCCGGAGGCCTTTGAGTTTCGCCTTCGATGAATCCTTTTTTATCTTCGACTTTGACGAATCCAGAAACAGTCACTGTGTTGTGTTCAAGTGACGCTTCGATTTTCTTTTGCACCAGATCCAAGCGCTCGGAGGCGACACGGTTGGCGAGATCTCCATCACTGCCAGTGACCGATTGTCTAAAGAGAAATGACGACAAGTTCACGTCGGCATCCTCGAGACCCACCGTCAATGTTTTCAATTTTTCCATAGCGGCAACGAATTGAACACTTGGAATTGCTGTGCCCGGCTCAAACAGTTGATAATCAGGAATGAGAAATTCAAATCCATCTGGACTAATCGTCACATTTTTCGCCAGATCTTGCATCTGATCAGCCATGTAGGCCGCAACAACTTTTTGTGAACCCATATCCAAAAGATTCGGCGTTTTATCCATTGGTTCCATGAAACTTTGAAAAGCTTTCAAGGGCTCGTTCACCAGATCGAGAAATAATTTTTCAAGAGAGATCTCGACTCCGAAGTTTTGAAAATTGTATTCAATGATACTAGGCGTAGAAAAATAATCCGAGACTGCTTTTTTGCTCTCGGCAGATTGAGCCAAAAGCCACATCACGAGAAAGAAGGCCATCAACGCTGTCATGAAATCGGCAAGAGCCACTTTCCAAGAACCACCATGATGGCCTCCGGTATTGTAGATCTTTTTGATAACAATTGTCGTTCCCTTTTTCTCTGCAGCCACTGGTGATCCCTCTGCTTACGCAGCTTTTTTAATTTCTTTGGTTGCTTTGTCCATCTCTGCGAAACTTGGTCTTTCTTCTGGCTGCACACTTCGCCGAGCGTACTCGATACAAACTAAAGGTGGAGCGCCTCTTTGCAATGCCACCATCGCTTGTTTGATGGCTTGAAGATATCGACCTTCAGCATCAAGATCTGCATTCACTTTGGAAGCATTTGGTCCTACAAGTCCGTAGGCTACGAAAACTCCGAGCATGGTTCCAACCAGAGCGCCGCCGACGTGCTGACCGATGGCTTCGGTTCCTTCACTGAGAGATCCCATGGTGATCACGATACCTAAAACCGCTGCGACGATTCCTAATCCGGGAACTCCGTCAGCAACTGTTTGAATTGCATGCTGAGCCATGTGTTCTTCCGAGTGAATCGCCTTGATATCACCATCTAAAAGATCGTCGACATCATAAGGAGAGAGGTCAGCTGATAAAGTGATCTTCATGGTGTCGCATAGAAAATTAACGGCGTGATGATTGTGAACGAAACTTGGATAGGCATTGAAAATCTCTGATTTGTCCGGAGTCTCGATGTGTTTCTCAACCGCCTGCGGTCCATCTTTTCGAAACAACTGAAACAATTGGAACAGCATCTGTAGCAACTCGATATAATCTTTCTTCTGGGGGCCCTTCGCGGTCAGAGCTTTCAGTCCCAGCTTGAATCCCATCTTGATGGTCTTCATTGGATTGGCAATGATGTAACCACCCAGTGCCGCACCAAGAATGATCAGCAACTCGAGAGGTGCTGAGTGCATGAGAACATGAATTTTACCGCCCTCGGCAATGTAACCACCGAAGACTGTCGCGAACACGATGATAACGCCTAAAAATCCCATTGCTAACCTCGCCTCATCTTGTATCGGAGAATTCTTGAGTGATATTGAGATTTTCCCTTCACAAGATTGAGGAACATGACGAAAATCTGGTTGTTGAATGTCCAAGCCTGGACTAAAATAGAGAGACAAATATGAAATCTAAACTGTTCCTGCTTTTTTTCTTCGTTCTGAGCGCACTTTCACTGGACCTCTGTCTAGCGGCAAGCGGTGAAGAGCCTCTGACAGCCACTTCGAAACTGTATCCTTACGATTTGGAGTCCAATCAGATCGCTCAATTGGAAATCAGTTTGAATCTTCCTGAAGGATACAAAGCTTACGAGGATCAGTTTCGTTTGAAGGTGTTATCTCCTGAGGGAGTCAAGGTCTCGACTTTTCGAATCACTCCCTTGAAAGAAATTTTCGACAAGTTTTCGAAGAAAAAGAAAAGCTTCGTCACTGATAAGGCGCAACTGATTGCACCGCTTGAGTTGCCAGATTTGCTTGAGCCCGGTGAGCATACTTTGCAAATTCAAATTTCTTACCAAGCTTGCACCGAGACCTACTGTCTTTTTCCTCAGCAGCTGATGGTGGACGCGCATTTTCAAATTAAAAATCTTGCGGCTTCCGACGTAAAAAAAGGATTGTTCGATTTAAGCTTCAAAGAAGTTTATACGAAAGGTCTCGGCTGGGCTTTTCTCTTCGTATTTGTTTTTGGATTTTTAACCAGCTTCACACCCTGCATCTATCCAATGGTGCCAATCACTTTGGCGATTTTAGGCAAAGAAGCCCATGCGAGAACTCGTCTGGCAAATTTTTTAGTCAGTGTTGTTTATGTTTTAGGAATTGCGATGACCTATTCGTCTCTCGGAATTCTTGCCGCCACAACCGGTGCGCTGTTTGGATCTTTTATGGCCTCGCCGTGGGTCTTGGGATTTGTTTGTGTGATATTTTTTGCCATGGCTCTTTCGATGTTTGGACTGTTCGAAATTTCAATTCCATCTTCGCTGCAAGAAAAAGTTTTTGGTCGCTCCCAATTGCATGGATACGCTGGAGCCTTTTTCTCTGGAATGATTGCTGGTTTGATCACCAGCCCTTGTGTCGGACCCGTGCTCGTCGGAGTTTTAACTTTCGTAGCTCAGACTCAAAGCTTGTGGCTCGGGTTCTGGCTTCTCTTTGTTTATGCGCTTGGCATGGGAATACTGTTTATTGCTTTGGGAGCTTCAACTCAGCTGACTCGTTATTTACCAAAATCTGGTGGATGGATGAATCGAATTAAAATTCTGTTCGGAGTTTTAATGCTTGGAGCATCGATTTACTATCTCGATATATTATTAGTTAGCTCGAAAGCTACAAGTCACTCTCTTTTTTCAACTCTGACTTCGAATTCTAAAGAGAAGAGCGATTCTACGGCGAAAAAACCGGGATTCAATGTTGATACAATGAACTGGCAAAATTATTCAGAAGCTTTGATCTTAAAAGCAAAAGCTGAAAACAAACCTGTCATTATTGATTTCCGCGCTGACTGGTGTGCTGCCTGCCTAAAGTTGGAAGAAGAGACCTTCACCAATCAAGAGCTGCAGTTGCTCTCCGGAAATTTTGTTCTTCTCAGATTTGATGCGACTCAAGACTCACGGGAATTGAAAAAACTTCGCTACCAATATTCTTTGATCGGATTGCCAACGGTGGTTTTCATTTCGAGATCAGGCAAGCTCCTGGATGCTTTGACATTGACAGCTTTCGAGTCGCCCGCCAGCTTTATCGCCCGAATGAAAAAAGCCCTTTAGAATCTCTTGAGGCGCGCGATTTCCATTTTGGCGTCGTTGAGGGCGGATTGGGATTGCAGAAGCTGAGCTTCTTTTTCGCTCAAGACTTTGTGCATTTGCCCCAAGCGCATTTCGAAACTTCTCAAGACGCTGTTGTGCCGATCCATCATTTCTTGAATTTTGAGGTCCATGGTTTTTCGCTCGGCAAAGCGATTGTGAAGTTGACCTAATTTTTGTACGGCTTCGGTATTCAGTGTTTGGTGGCCCTGCTCCAGGCGGTGAAGGCCAGCGCTCAAACGCTCAAATTTCACCTGGGAACTTTTCATAAACTCGTTGATCTGGCTGACAATTTTGCTCAAGCTTTCTGAAAGCTGATAAATTTGAGTGCGGGTCTCAGAAACTTTTTGCTCCATCACCAATAGCTGATTCGGAGCTTTTGTCTCCAAAACCCTT
>JAYUCD010000104.1:0-5966 GCA_043740515.1 Bdellovibrio sp.
GCATGACGATGGCAAAACTTTCTCTGAGCTGGATAAAGCCGATATTGTTTTGGTGGGAATCAGTCGAACTTCGAAAACCCCCCTGTCTATTTTTCTCAGTCACAAAGGTTGGAAAGTCGCCAATATTCCCTTGGTTCTCAACAGTCCTTTGCCATCACAATTATTTCAGGTCGATCAGCGAAAAATCGTTGGCTTGATTATCGATATCGAAAGTCTTCAGCGAATCCGAAAAAATCGGCTGGAAAAATTTGGTCAAGATCCAGGTGGCGAGTATGCTTCGCTTTCTCATATCGCCAGTGAAATCGAATATGCCCATCAAATCTTCAAGCAGAATAAAAAGTGGCCGGTGTTTAATGTCACGGAACGTGCCTTAGAAGAAACCGCCAGCGAGATCACTCGAATCGTTGCAGCTCGCATGGGCTGGCCCGATTCGGCGCTGTTTTAATTTTAATTTTTATTCAATAGACTACAGTTATGAACGCTCTTGCTGCTGCAGGGCCTGATAGAAAACTTCGGTGATACTTTTTAGATCTGCCGATTTTTTCGAGTAAAAAAAGAATTCCACATTGTACTCGAAGCCTCGCATCAAGACTCGAGTCAATCGACCCATCCTGACCTGTTTCTTAATGGCTAAGGTTGGTAGAAATCCCCAACCCAATCCGGATTCGATGACCCGCTTCAAGGTGCCCACATTGGTCGATTCAAAGGTTGGCTGCAGTTCAACTTTGGCTTTCTTGAGATGCTCTGCCAAAATCTGATTGAAGTGTGGATACTCGCCAGTGAAAAGTATAATCGGGTAGCGCACGTACTCGGCCACATCGATTTGCTTTGGCATATCACTGTCTTTTCCAGTTCCCACCAACCACATTTCTTCTTTGAACAAAAACTTTTTCTCGCTCTCTTCTAAGGAGGCATGAAATTCGGATTCGACATTTGGTAAAATCAAAATATCGATCTCGTCTTTTTTGAATTTTTTGATCAGATCATCGCCTCGGCCGTACTCGACTTTGATATGAAGCTCGGGATTGTGTTTCAAAAGTCGGCTGACGATAGGACTCATCAGTTGCACACCGATGGAATCCAAAGTTCCGACTCGAAGCTGACCTTTCAGCTCGGCACCCATTGCTTTGACCGCAACCTCTGCTTGCTGAGACAATTGCAAAATTCGCTTGGCATAATCAAATAAAACTTCACCTTGCAAAGTGGGCTTGATCTGGCGCACTCCGCGCACTAAGAGGTCCACTCCAAGATCTTCCTCTAAATTTCGAATTTGCTGGCTGATGGCTGGCTGAGTGAGAAACAGTTTATCGGCAGCTCCGGTCATGCTGCCTTCGCTGATCACAGTCACAAAAGACTGAAGTTGGTAGAGATTCATCATAATCCGCACCTCACGCGCCATTCAAAGAGGATATTCAATCAGCTGCTTTATTGCTTAGCTGCTTTTATGCTTAACAAAACAATTCTTTCCTTTTACCATCACAGAAGCTCACAAGGAGATTTCTATGAAGATATGGACCGCCCTTGCGGTTATCTTAACCAGTTTGGCCGTGGAAGCAAAAGTTTTTCGCAACGCCTATGTGGCCTTTGAGCTTTCAGACAATTGGAAATGCGTCTTAGAACACACCGAATGGGTTTGTCGAAGTGAAGCAGATAAAGAGTCCAAAGAAGCCGTGATTATTTTAACTGCCAAAGAAGTTGGCCCCACAGATTCTTTGGAGGCTTATTCTCAGCATTTAGCGGCTCCCAGTGCAAAAAATGCGGCGGGCGCTTCAGGCCAGGTGAAAATTCCACCGAAGCAAGTCAAAATCAATGAACACACTTGGATCGATGCGCTTCAGATCAGCAGTGAAGTTCCAAATTACTTTACGCGCTATCTTGCGACCATCAAGGATCACATTGCGATCTTAGTGACTTTGAGTGCGCACAAGGATTTCTACACTCGCTATAGCAATGAATTCTACAAATCAGTGATGAGTCTTCGTGTGATTGCGACCAGCAATCTGGCAGGACAAGGCGGCGCTGGGGGTGGAAGTTTGCGACCTGGAGGAGAATCCCTCGGAGCTCCGATTTCAGGAGCGATGCCTGGGGATATGGTGGGAATGCCCGGCTCTCAAGAAAAAGGAAGCTCAGGTTCTGGTCAGAAAACCACAACTTTGTTGCTATCCTTAGGGCTCATTCTAGCCGCAATTGCAGGTTATGTTTTTATGAAAATGCGAAAAAAATAGTTTTAAAATTACTGTCGATTTTGTTTTGAAATTTTACTGTGCCTTCACCGTCTCAAATTTTCCTAAGCCTTTGAGCTGATCTGAAACTGCCGATCCGTCCGCGAAGACGACAGTTTTTAATTGATCGCTTGTCAGTCGGTGGCGAATGGTTTCATTCACTTCTTTCAATGTGATCGAGTTTACATTGGAAAAAAACTGAGTCAGATAGGTATCTGGAATTCCATTTGCGCGTAAAACCAAAAGATTGAAAGCCAAGCGATCGGCTGTCTCAATAGCGGCTGGAAACTGCCCGACGAGCAAAGCTTTCGCTGACTTCAATTCTTTTTCAGTCACTCCGGATTTTTGAAATTCTTGAATCACCTGAACCGTATTGCGAATGGCCTCGCCCACTTTTTCATTGCGGGCAAAAGTTGAAACCTCGAAACTTCCGGCATCCTTTTTGGCATCAAAATGTGAAGAAATCGAATAAGTCAGACCGAGATCATCTCTGACTTTTTGATTCAAGCGACTGGCAAAGGCACCACCCAAAACCACATTGGCCAATCTCAGTCTCAGAAAATCAGGGTCATTGCGAGCGATGCCAACTTGGCCAATTCGGATTTGGGTTTGTTGCAATCCAGGTTTTGTGAACAATTTGATTCCGGCCGCGGTCAAGCTCGGCTTTTCCACCAGTTCATTTTTTGGCAAAGCGGAAGACTGCCATTGAGAAAAAGTCGTTTCAACTTTTGCTTTAAAAGCCTCATCGAAATTTCCGACGATAGCCAACATGGCATTGTTCGGGCGAAAGTAAGTGAAGTAATTTTTAATCACCTGAGTTCGACTCAAAAATTTCACACTGGCAATCGTGCCGGCCGTTGGATGGCCGTAGGGATGGGCTCCATAAATTTCTTTGGCAAACAAGAGGTCCGCATAGCCAGTGGGCTGATCCATCTGCTGCCGCAAGTCCGCTAAAATCTGCGATTTCCGCCGCGCCACTTCTTCATTCGAGAAAACAGGATTCATCACCACGTCTGCATAAATAGATATAAGTTTATCTTTGAATTCAGAAAGCCCAGCCGTGTTCATCATCATGTAATCGGCGGCTGCTGATTCACCAAATGAAGATCCAAGCTGAGCAAATTCATCAGCAATTTCAGTGGCTGTTTTGTCTTTTGTGCCTTGCTCAAGCAGTGCCAAGGTTAAATTGGAAAGACCCTCTTCACCCTTTGGATCTTGGGCAGCGCCAGTTTTTAGCATCAAATGGAAGCTGATCCGCGGCAGAGTCGTGTCCTTGATGTAGATCACTTGCAGGCCATTTTTCAAAGTCAGCTCCTGCATGGGTCGCAGTTGAAACTGGCTTGCAGATTTGGAGCTCAAACTAGAGCAAGAAATCTGAGTGAGCGAGACCGATAGCAAAATCACACTGAGAAAAACATTCATTTTAAAAAACAGTCTTTTCATCGAATCACTCGTTTTCATTTTTTGGTTTTAGGTTCTAAGATTCCGATCACTCGCTTTTGTGCTTGGAGATATTTTTTAGCAGCAGCTTGAACATCAACAGCCCGTACTTGGTCATACTTTTCTAGATCTGAATAGAGATGTTGGTAATCGCCAAAAATAATTTCGTTGACGGCCAAGGCTTGCGCTTTGCCATCAATCGTTGTCAAACCTTCGACAAATTCCATCATCACCTGGTTTTTGACCTTCTGAAGTTCCTGCGGACTGACCGCCTTGTTTTTGAGGTTTTCAATTTCTTGCAAAATTGTTTTCTCCACTGGCTCAGCTGAAGCTCCCGGCTTCAAAGTTCCCATAACGAGAAAGGCACCCGGGTCCGCATTGGTCATGTTGTAAGCTCCCAGTGAGGAGGCAACCTGCTGCTGGTAAACAACTTTTTTATAGAGACGACTGGACGCGCCCCCACCCAGAAGAGCTGATGCCAAATCAAGCGCAAAGGAATCCTCATGACCAGAAGGAACACCTTTGTAGGCAACCAGCAAAGACCTCGTCTGCACATCCCAAGGAAGCACTTTTCTTTGCGGAGCTGTGAGCTCTGGCTCTGCGGGATATTTTCGTTGTGGAATGCTTTTCGGCTCAAGCTGACTGTAATACTTTTCAATCAAATTTTTCGTTTTCTTGATATCGAAATCACCCGAGAGAACCAAAACTGCGTTGTTCGGAACGTAATAAGTATCATAGAATTTTTTTAGTTTTTCGCTGGTGTACTCTTGAATGTCTTTCATGTAGCCAATGGTTGGCCAAGAGTAAGGATGAACCTTGAACAAAGTTCCAAACATCACTTCTCGCAACAGTCCACCCGGGTTGTTGTCGACTCGCCAGCGTCGCTCTTCTCCCACGACTTGCAATTCGCTTTTGAGATCTTCGGGTCGCAAGCTCAGAAATCGCATGCGGTCGACTTCCATATCCATGATCATTTCCAACTTGGAGCTGGGTAAATTTTCATAGAAACCGGTGTAATCAAAACTAGTAAAAGCGTTGTTGACGATTCCATTCTCATGGAGAATTTGATCGAACTCTTTTCCAGAGTATTTTTTTGTTCCCTTGAACATCATGTGCTCAAGCATGTGGGCCGCACCAGTGACGCCCGGAGATTCGTCTCTGGATCCGACTCGGTACCAGGTGTGATAGCTCACCATCGGCACCGAATGGTCTTCGGCCAGCAAAACCGTTAAGCCATTTTTAAGAGTGTACTTCTCAACTGGAAATCGAATTTCAAGTTTGGCAGCAGCCGGTGTCCGAGAGACCGGGTTTGCAGCTGAAGTTGTGAAGCTTGTGAAAATAGAAAAGAAAGAAAAGGTCGCTGTCGTGAATATTTGAGTTTTTGTCATGTCCTCAGATTATTGCACGACGAATTCTGAGAAGTAAACGTCCTTAACCACCCCTTTGTCTAGGAGTGCATTGATATCGGTGGCAATTCGATCTTTCAAAAATAACTTACCCTGAATGGTTTCAAGCTCGTTGAAAGTATTGTCATTGAGAATTCGCACAATTCGATCTCGAGCCTTGGCCCGATTGTCTGTATCGATAATCTCTTCGAAACCATCTTTACCGAGCATTTCCAAATTCACTTCTAGACGAATGGTCCGCTTTGGCTCTCCATTCAGATTCACCGTGAATTTATCCATCGTGTAAACCAGAGGTCCAGCTTCAGAACCTTGAGCATCTTGTTTTTGCTCACTTAATTTTTTTTGTGCAGCAACACTGGCCTCATTGATTTCAGGCGAATGCCAACCAATGGTGCTCGCATAAACCCAGTAAGTTCCCAGTCCCATCACTCCCACATTTGCGAGGGCAAAGCTGACATGAAGGATCAACGCCACAGGAAATTTCTTGCCTTTTCTCGCTTGCTCTTTTGAATCTGCTGCTTGATCTGCCATCGTATAAAACTATCGGAAGTCTAGCCAGACGTCTAAAGACAAAAGCCTAACTTCGAAGTGAATTCTTTGAGTTTAAATGTCGATCTTTTTCACAGCAATTGGCTCCAAGACCCAGTCTAATTTTAAGCCCGAACGAGGGGCCTTCTCCCCGCTTAATTTGACAATTTGAGCTTCCAAGTGTCGAATAAAGGGATGCGTTTATTTCTTGCTCTGTCACTCCTGCTGATTGGAAGTGGATCAACCGCCCAGTCGCAGCTGCCATCTCAAAATGAAACAAAAGTTTATCCTTCAGGATTGATCGCTCTATCAAGTGAGCCCCAATTTGCTTCTTTTTCTTTCGTCGTCGATAAATCCAAAAGGACCCTGT
>JAYUCD010000105.1:0-15001 GCA_043740515.1 Bdellovibrio sp.
GACACTCGTTGTTTAGAACCCAGATTTTGGATAGATTTTGAGAGCTTCATTTTGATTTTACTGAAGCTGACTTCTGTGGAGGAAATGTGTCTGAAACCAATTCAAATTCGTCTGAAAGTAAAGCGACTGATAACGCTGATATGAAACCGGCCGCCGCGGCAAACGAGGTCGAAGAGCTCAAAGCCCAGGTCGAAAAATTTAAAAACGATTTTCTCTATCTTCGAGCAGAATTCGATAATTACAAACGAAATGTGATCAAAGAGCGCGCCGATCTTTTGAAGTATGGAAGCGAGCGCTTAATGGCCGAAATTCTTGGTGTGGTCGATAACTTTGAAAGAGCACTGGCCACCAAACCAACACCTGAAAATCTTTCGACTTATGCCAAGGGAATCGAGATGACTGAAAAAGAATTGAAATCTGCCTTGGCAAAGTTTGGCGTTTCAGAAGTCCCCGCTTTAGGTCTCGCCTTCGATCCAAGTTTGCATGAGGCTTTGAGCAGCGAAGAAACTTCGCAATACAAGCCAGGTTTTATCAGCCGAGTTTTCCGCAAGCCTTATAAACTGCACGACAAAATCATTCGGCCTGCACAAGTTATCGTGGCCAAGGAACCTGTTCAAAATTAATTCATCAGTTATTTGTCAGTAGCTCAGCAGTTGTTCATTAGAAAAAAATCAGTGGGAGATCCGGTTTGGCAAAAAAAGATTTTTATGCAGTTTTAGGAGTAGCAAGAACCGCGAGCGCTGACGAAGTCAAAAAAGCGTATCGCAAGCTTGCCATGAAATTGCATCCTGATAAAAATCCCGGCGATAAAAAGTCTGAAGAAAAATTCAAAGAAGCTACGGAAGCCTACGAGATTCTCAGTGATCAAAAAAAACGCGACATGTATGATCAATTTGGATTTGCTGGCGGCGGAGGCGGAGGACCTGGTCCCGGCTCTGGCGGCTTCGGTGGATTTCAACAAGGATTTGGCGGCGGAGCTTCCAACGATCAATTCCAAGATATTTTCGGCGAAATGTTCGGCGATGTTTTCGGAGGTCGCGGCGGACCCGCCGGCGGAGGCTTTCGTCAGGCAAGAAAACAAAAGGGTGCTGACCTTCGTTATACATTGAATGTTTCTTTTGAAGAGTCCGCTCTCGGCACAGAAAAAACCATCGCCTTCATTCGCCATCGCGGCGGCCGAGAGGAAAGCGCTCGCTTGGCAGTTAAAGTTCCGGCTGGAGTGAAGCAAGGCCAAAGACTGAAGCTTACCGGCGAAGGTGATGGCGCCCCTCAAGCCGGATCGCCTGGCGACTTGTATGTGATCATGAACATTCAAGATCATCCTCTTTTCAAGCGGCAAGACGACGATGTTCTTTTAGAAACTCCAATTAGTTTTATTGATGCGCTTTTAGGAATCGAGCTCGAGATACCTACTCTTACTGGTCGAGTCGCTTTGAAAATTCCTTCGGGAACTCACACGGGTCAGAGCTTCCGTCTGAAGGGAAAAGGGTTTCCAAAGGCTGGAGGATTTGGTTCCGGCGACATGCTGATCCGAGTTTTGATCGACACTCCCTCGCATCTGTCGAGCAAGCAAAAAGAGTTGGTCGAGGAGCTGGCAAAAACAGCAGAAGTTCCACCGCAAGTGAAAGACTTTAAAGATAAAATGGCTCAGTTGATGAAGGGGCGAAAATGAAAATGATCTATCGACTGACTTTGGGATTTTTTATTCTCGTTTCCTCGGTTTCTTGCGGTTCAATAGCGACATCGCCCGATCGACAAAATCTAAAATATACCCAGCAACGCACAAGTCCTCCTCCCAAAACTCATGTGCCGAAAGCTCCTCCAGAAAAACTATTTGAAGCCGCACGCAAATTTTATGATGCTAAAGATTACAACAAAGCTCACGACTACTATGCCGCCGCAGCGCTTGCCTGGTCAGGTAAAACACGAGAGCCCGAGGCCTTGGTGTGGGCAGATCGATCTTTGATTCGGGGCGGCCGCTATCAAGAAGCGAAGGACCTCTCAACAAGTTTATTGAAGACCAGAACTTGGAATGAAGCTCTGACTTCTGAATTGACTGGCTATCAATTTCGCTCAGAAGAAGCGATCGGGGATTTTTACGGAGCTTTCCAAACAGCGATTGATGCGCAAAAAAATCTAGTGCTTGCTAAAGAGTCTGAAGCCTACCGCTTAAAAGCCAGCGAGATTGTCGACAATAAAATGAGTGCCGCAGATCTTGGAAAAATTACTGGGCAGGAAAAATTTGGAAATTTTCGCGCCAATGCATTTTACCGATTGGGCGAGCTCGGCCTTGAAAATCACGATCAAGATTCAGCTAGGCAAAATTTTTCTCGCGCTGTTTCTGTCGCACCTCAAAGTGAGGCTGGGCAAAGGTCGCAAGAGCGCTTGAGCTCTTTGGACTCAGTTCGCCGAGTTGAATCCAAAACAATCGGTGTCGTGCTACCGATGACAGGAAAATATGCCGGCATTTCGCAAAAGACATTGCGTGGAGTGCAGATGGGATTAGGTCTCTACAACAATGCTCCTTCTTCATTTAAACTCGCTGTTATTGATAGCGCGGGAAATCCTGATAACGCCCGACGCGGCGTTGAGAAGCTCGTCAAAGAAGACAACGTCATCTCCATCATTGGTAGTGTGCTCTCTAAGACTGCTCCCGCTGTTGCGGCAAAGGCGAATGAGCTCGGTGTTCCGTCGATTGCGCTTTCGCAAAAAGCTGGAATCACTGAAGTAGGGCCCACGGTTTTTCGAAATTCTCTGACCAGCGAAATGCAAGTCCGCTATCTTGTTAAAACAGCTATGGAAGAACAAGGCATGAAAAAGTTCGCCATTCTTTATCCAAATGATCTTTACGGTACCGAGTTTGCCAATATTTTCTGGGATGAAGTTTTGGCTCGCGGCGGATCGATTGTCGGCGCTCAACCTTACTCGAATAAAGAAACGGATTTTCGTGAGCCTATTCAAAGATTGATCGGGACTTATTATCTGGAAGGTCGGGCTGAAGAGTACAAACTTCGCCTCAAAGAATGGTCCGAAGCTCAAGCCAAGAAAAACACGAAGGCCACTCCGCCCGATGATTTGCTGCCGCCGATTGTTGATTTCGATGGGATTTTTGTTCCTGATAGCGTGAAAGCCATGGGACAGATTTCAGCCATGCTCTCTTTCAATTCAATCAAAGGTGTTCGTTTGCTGGGGACAAATTTGTGGAACGTTCCTGGTGTTGCCAAGCGTGCTGGACACTTTGCCAACAGTTTGCTTTTTGTTGATAGCTTCGTGGCCAGTGAGCCAAGGTTTATCAACTCTCCATTTGTTCGCGATTACAAAACGATCTTCGGTGAAGATCCTGGAATCTTTGAAACTCAAGGTTATGATGCTGCACTTTTGTTGCGTCAGCTGATTTCACAAGGCGCTACCAACCGCGATTCTCTGGCTCGTGCATTGACTCAGGTTCATAATTTTCCAGGAGCCGTTGGTCCTTTATTCATGACTCCTGAGCGCGAGATCATGCGACCTGTGGTTGCTTTGACCTTAGATAATAGCAGCAACGTTGTGCCTTATCAGAGCATCAAGCGGCCCTAGATGCCGCTCAGAGCTTGCCTCTGCTGGGACTTGCCCTAAAGCATCTACTATAATTTCAGCTATTAAAATATTTTATCGATTATTCTTTGCCGCGTCCTAACCTAGATCCCACGACCTTTTGTCAAATCGCCAAGACCAAAGACAAGACTCACAAATAGGGGGCCATGATGGATTCCAAGGTCGGGAAAATTATTCAAGAGTGCCAAAGAAAGCTTGTTCTCATGAAGCAGGATCTTCTGAATCGAGCTCGGGGTTTGCGCCAGGAATTTGCACAGAATGATAAGAATTCAGGTGATGAGGCGGATCAAACCGTGGCCCATCTAGCAGAGCACCATTTCCTTGTTTCCCAAGAGAGACTTCGCCAACAGTTGATTGAAATCGAGTTTGCACTGGCTCGCATTGAGCGCGGACAATTTGGCGTTTGCGAAGAGACGCAGGAACCAATTGAGCAAGAGCGCTTGCTTGCCATTCCCTACACTCGGCTGAGCATTGAAGGCGCTGAGTTGCGAGAAGCTTCGAAGAAAAAATATGCTCGATGAAAATAAGAAAATATTTTCCTCAACTTTACTCGGCTTTTCTCCACCAACATCGATTTTCAGAGCGGAAATGCCGCTCTGTGCTTGTGGAAAACTCCCTCACCGAGCGTCGCAGTTTGTGGTGAATGTTTCAGCACATGAATATATTTTGTTGAAACTCTGATGGAAGCGTCTCATAAACACCCACGTTCGATGTGTCCGGTCAACGATCATCAAAGGGGGAATGAGATGAACGCGACCGATCTGTCCTTTTTTAAATCCTATTTGCTCACTGAGAAAAGTTCGATTTTAAACAAATCAACTGAATTCAAAATGGAGCAAGCATCTGAGAGAATTCATATCGCTGAGGAGGCCGAGGCAGCTTCTCATGATTTTTCAAACAATCTTTCCATTCATCTTCATGAGAGAGATCGCATGGTTCTTTTTCAAATCGACCGCGCTCTCGGAAAACTGGAAGAGGGTACTTACGGCCAGTGTGAAAGCTGCACTGAGCGGATCGGCGTCGGCCGATTAAAGGCTAGTCCCTTTGCGACTTTGTGCGTGGCTTGCAAAGAGGAACAAGAAGATCCTCGTCATTTTCTGCAGTAAATTCTCAAATTTCTAAATCTTTCATCTAGTTTTTCTTGTCTTACATCCAGGCTTCGCTCATGGAGTGAGGTCCGCTGACATGGATGTCAGCACTTACTTTCGTCGCTAGCCTTAGGTTTCCCGACACTCCTCTACTATTTCCAGACCGTCCTGAAATGCTTTTTCTTTAAAGCCTTTGCCTCGAGCTACCGAAAAATTTCATACCAGGAATTTCTATCACCGCGATATTGGCGGAGGAGCCGTATGAGTTTTGACGACAAAATTTCCGACATCCCAGCAACGCTACCCATGCTTCCAGTGCGAGACATCGTAGTGTTTCCATACATGATCCTACCTTTGTTCGTAGGACGAGAGGCCTCCATCCGCTCCGTTGAGGATGCACTGGCAAAAAATCGTTTGCTCTTTCTGGCTTCCCAAAAGGAAATCACTGAAGAGAATCCGACTCCCGAAACCATTTATCAGGTTGGAACGATCGCAAAGATCATGCGAATGCGAAAGCTTTCCGATGGTCGAGTGAAGATTCTGATCCAAGGCGAGTGCAAGGGTCGCATCAAATCTTTTTCTAAAACCTCACCTTCCTTCGAAGTTTCGGTTGAAAGAATTGAAGAGCAGGTCAATGCAACTCCCGGAGTCGAGTTCGAAGCTTTGATTCGAACAGCGAAAGAGCATATCGAAAAGATCATTGCTCTTGGTCGAGTCCTCTCTCCAGATATCTTGTTGGTTTTAGATGACGTCACAGATCCTGGAAAATTGGCGGATCTTATAGCGAGCAATTTGGGAATCAAAGTTCCCGATGCACAAAAAGTTTTAGAGACGACTGATCATAAAGAGCGTCTCCGCTTGGTGAATGAAATCTTAGCTGCTGAGCTTGAAGTGTTGCAGATGCAACAAAAGATTCGTTCTCAAGCGAAAGATGAAATGTCTAAATCTCAGCGTGAATACTTTTTGCGTGAACAAATGCGCGCGATCAAAAGTGAGCTTGGTGAAGCTGACTCTAAATCTGAAGAGATGGAAGAGCTCAGAGAGAAAGTTCACAACTCGGGAATGCCCGCTGCTGTTGAGACTGAGGCTTTGAAACAATTGACTCGACTGGAGCGCATGCATCCAGATGCTTCGGAAGCATCAATGGTCCGAACTTACTTGGACTGGATGGTTGATCTTCCTTGGTCAAAGCGCACTGAAGACTCAATTGATTTGAAAATCGCCAAAGATATTTTGGATGAAGATCATTATGATCTACAAAAAGCCAAAGATCGCGTTTTGGAATTCTTAGCGGTTCGTAAATTAAAAAAGAACATGAAGGGTCCAATCTTGTGTTTCTGTGGACCTCCCGGAGTTGGAAAAACTTCGCTTGGCAAATCGATCGCAAGATCAATGGGCCGCGAATATTTCCGAATCTCTCTCGGTGGAGTCAAAGATGAAGCTGAGATTCGTGGACATCGCCGCACTTATGTCGGGGCAATGCCAGGAAAAGTGATCCAAGCGATGCGACAAGCTAAAACCAACAATCCAGTTATCGTTCTCGATGAGATCGACAAACTTGGTAGTGATTTCCGCGGCGATCCATCAGCAGCAATGCTCGAGGTTTTGGATCCAGAACAAAACGCAACTTTCCGTGATAACTATTTAAATGTGGATTTCGATTTATCAGGTGTTCTGTTTATCGCGACGGCGAATGTGGTTGAAAACATTCCTGCTGCTTTGAGAGATCGCATGGAGTTGTTGCAAATTTCTGGTTACACAGAAAATGACAAACTCTTGATCACGAAGAAACATTTGATCGATCGACAAATCGAAGCCAATGGCTTGAAGCCAGAGAATATCAAGTTCACAGATGAGGGAATTCAATATCTGATCTCTCACTACACTCGAGAAGCTGGTCTTCGAAATCTGGAGCGAGAAGTTGGATCACTCTGCCGCAAAGTTGCTAAACAAGTTGTTATGGGTGAAAAAAATTACGTCGAAATCAATGCGGAGACTGTTCCTGAAATGATGGGGCCTCCCAAGTTTCTCCGAGATGAAAAATTGCATGACTCACAAATTGGAGTTGTGACGGGACTTGCATGGACTCAAGCTGGCGGCGAAGTTCTCTACGTCGAGGCTCTGAAGTACAAAGGTCGCGGAGCTCTCGTGCTGACGGGTCAGTTGGGAGACGTGATGAAAGAATCCGCTCACGCAGCAATGGCCTACGCCCGAGCTCACACTGTGGAGTTAGGAATTCCAGAAGATTTCTTTGAAAAGTGGGACATCCATGTGCACTTGCCAGCAGGAGCTATTCCAAAAGATGGTCCTTCGGCAGGAATCACGATGACCACAGCTTTGCTTTCATTGATGACTGATACTCCTGTTCGGCACGATATCGCGATGACCGGCGAAGTGACTTTGCAAGGTCGAGTCCTCCCAGTTGGTGGCATCCGCGAAAAATGTTTGGCAGCAATGTCTCAAGGAATAAAAGACATCATCATTCCGATGGCGAATCAAAAAGACATCTCTGACATTCCGAAAGAATTCAAAGATCGAATGAATTTCATCTGTGTGGAAAATGTCGACGAGGTCTTCTCAGTCTGTTTCGACCGAGATCCCAAGTCTGCAACAAAAAAATCCACAGGCCCAAAACCCGGCCGCAAAGGAAAAGGCAGCACCGCCGCCTCTTCCGCCGCTTAGGGTGCCTTCCCTTTTTTGGTTGAGACTTGCGTCACAACCAAAAAGGAAGGCAACAAGAGCAAAATGAAAGACGGTACCTAAAGCTTCTTAGAGATCTGTTCAGCTCGAGCTTGAACAGCGTTCGAAGGAAATTGCCGAGCTTCTCGAATTAGATCCAAAATAGCTTTTCGAAATTCAGGGTTTTTTGCGAGCGTTGGATCTGCGTCGAGTCGCCGGTCCAACTGATAAAGCGCCGCGAGCTGCGGATAGTCCAAAGAAGTTTGCTGGATCCCGCTCATGTGAGGATCTTGTGGCTCAGCAACCGCGCAGTTTTTAAATCCCAGACATGGACTCTCCTGATATATCGATTTCAGAAAATCGACGTCCGCGACTGATTGAAGGTCTCGCGCAATCAAAAAAGCGATCGCCCCCCGGCCATTTCGGTTTTCAACAGCCAAAGTTTGGTAGCGATCTCTTAAAGCTCGATGCAGCTCTGGCGAAAGTTTTCCTAATTCCGAGTCCATACGCGGGTCATTGTCATTCTTCGAAACCAAAATCTGTTCGAACACGTCGTATCTCTTTTTATCTTCGACCGAAAGTTTTTCCGGTGCCGCTACTGCTGAGACACTGACCGCAGCTGCAGCCTCCCCGCCCGACGCAGCTGTTCCCGCTGTGGATAAACCTGGGGTTTTCATCACCACGGGCTGATTGCTCCGAGCAAAATCGATATCGCTCGGCTTCAGCGGCTGGCGCGATCGTTCGGCGAATCGTGGCCAAACGAAAAAGAGCCCTGCGATCAGCAGGGCTCCCAAAAAAATCAAAGTTCCAAAGCGCTTTCCACTCATCGCAAATTATCTTCCTGCGAAATCCGCGAGCATGGCTTTTTTCACATCCGGTCTATCGATGCGGCCCAATTGGTCAGTCGCATAAATGTCCGCATCCATTTTTACCTTGTCAGCACAGTTGCTGCAAAATTTCGAAATGTTTTTCAACATGATGGTTGAAGATCCGTAAGATCCCAAGTGAGTCGAATCGCAAGCCGGCTGCCCTGCTAGGCTCGCGCCCGTCCAAATGCTCGTCTTGTTATGACCCTGGTCATCCAAGAAAGGAGTCGGACAAGTGTCGTGGCCCCAGTTACCCTTGTCGCTCTCTGCATGGCGAGCTTCATGATAAACCACCATCATACGTGCAACCTGAGGATGACTGAATTTAATGAAATTCTCAGTCAACCACATTTTATTTGGATCAAAAAATGGCTGTACACAAGCCACTGCCGCCCCGCCACCACAAGCGTCAAGACCGACGGATGTGATGTGAGTCTCGAAAAACTTTTGGTAATTGGCGCCGTCCACCGCCCCATAAATATCTTTATGAAAAGGCGTCTGATTGGATCCCTTTATTTGGTTCATGAAAACCAAGTCTTGAGACATTTGTGTTTGAATGGCCGCCGGCACATCCGAATCGAAGCTCACTGCATATGCTTGAAAAGTGCACATCAATAAAGTCGCTGCTAGTAGTGTTTTTAGTTTCATTAAGATTCCCCCCCGAACAAATACTTGCATCTTTTCGGCAGAAAGCACGCCTATTTTTATTGAGGGCCAGTATAAGAATGACTTCTAGTTGAATGATTCGCCGCGAATTAATTGCGGCGGTTTAAATTCAGACGATCATTTTCAGTTTCCAAAACTCGCACCAAAGTTTTCAGGTTAGCCATTTCACCTTTGAGGTGCAGAATCTGCTCTTCTTTTTCCTGCAAAATTTGAGTGTAAGCTCGCTTCAGCTCGGTCAACAAACGATTGGCAGCCGTCAAAATCGGTTCGTCTTTTTCGAGAATTCGATCTTCGAGATGAACATCCAAGCGAGAGTGAGCATCGCTGGTCTCTAATCCAGCCGCATTCTTTTTGGTTTCTTCGGAAGCGGCTGGAGATGGAGAGTTCTTCACCGGGTTGTGATTCCCCGGTGATTTTTCAAGGGAGGGACGAGACGTTGGGGAGGGACGATGTTCGCGGGGTTGATCCGAAATCAAATATCTTCCATCTCTGAAAACATATTTGATGTCATCAGCTTTGATCCGTCTTCGAAGAGTACTGATACTCACCTGGTATTTTGATGAGTACTCAGTCAGTGGAAGCCAGTCCATCGCCATTGAATTCAACCCCTCTTGCTTGTTCACTCTAACACCCGTGACTACCCTGTCAAACGCGGCTACTCAGACATGGTCAAAATCGCTGAAAACCCGCTGAAGGTCTGGTTATCAACTCATGAACATGCTGACTACTCAAGACCTTAGTCTGTATTTTTGCATGAATTCTACAAAATTGAGGGCTCTCTATTCAGTCTAGACGCGCACAGACCTATCTATCTCTTTGTGAGAACCTCTCAGATAATCTGAAGAATGAATCTGAAAGTCCGTGAAAAGAAAAAGATTGGCTTGGTGCTCAGTGGTGGAGGAATCAAAGCCGCCGCTTTTCATATTGGAGTTTGCTTAGCACTTCGCGAAAAGGGATTTCGCTTTGCTGGCGGAACCAAAGAACAGGTTAAGAGAAATTTTCCAGACGATGACCCCATGACAATTCGTCTTTATGTTGGATCCAGCGCAGGATCCTTCGTCGCTGCGGCGCTTTCTGCTGGTTACAGCTTGGAGGCCTTAGTCGAGGCCTTTCAAGTTGGAGGCGGAGCCAAAGCAAATAAACAAGATCATTCGCTGGGCCACTTGAGAGCTTTCACTTACCGAGATGTCTTCTCCATCAACAGTCGAAATATTTTGAAGAGTGTTCCGCTTGGAATTTTGCGCCGCTCGGTTTTGACTGGAGGCCTTGAAACTCTGATCAAAGACCGTTTTAAAATGAACGGCTTTTTCACTTCGGCGGGAATGGAAAAGTATTTGCGCGAGTACGCCCTTTCCCACAACGAATTCCGCCAGCTTGGAGTCGAGCTTTTCGTCATTGGCACTCAACTGAATCACAGCCGCAAAGCAATCTTTGGAAATTTCGCTGAGACTACCAAAACTCAGAACTCGATGTATGTCGATTTTGCGAAAATTTCAGAGGCCGTTGCTGCCTCGATCAGTTTGCCACCCGTGTTTGCTCCCTACCCGATCAAGCGTCCGGACGGAAAAGAAATTTACTTTTTCGACGGCGAGATTCGAGATTCCTTGTCCACTCATGTGGCGTCTGACCAGGGCGCAGATTTGATTATTGGAAGTTATTCCTACCAGCCCTACCATTACAGTGAGGAAATCGGCAGTTTACATAACTTTGGAATTCCAGTGGTATTGAATCAGGCCCTTTATCAGGTTATCCAGCAAAAAATTTCTCGTAACATTGAATACAAAAGTGATATCCGCTCAATTTATAAATCCATTGAAGGCTATTTCAAACAGGCAAAGCTTCCGGAAGAGCATAGAGAAAAGGTTTTGCAGATCATTCGAGATCGAGTGAACTATAAGCCTGAGGTTGATTACATTTACATCCATCCCAGAGCTCAAAATCACGAAATGTTTTTCGCTGACCACTTTTCTTTAAACGCTTCAGTCCTAGAAAAAATAGTTCGTGCGGGATTCAAGTCCGCCATCAGTCAGCTGCGAAATTACGATCTGTAATTAAATTTTTTTATTTGAAATGAATTGTCTGCTGAATTTCAATGACCAGCATTTTCAACCGATTTTGCAAAATTGAGTTGAGATTGATAAAGCGAATTCCGAAAGCTCCCTTGATCGGACTGTGAATCACCGAAGCCTCCACCGGAAGCACCTTGCCTTTTCCCCATTGAAGGGCACCTCGAAGCATTGTTCCTTTAGCGAGCCTGGTTTCCCCGATCCAAAGAATCCGAGCACCTGTCGCACTGATATCCACCATTTCAACGGTCCGGTTTATTTCAATGTTGCGAACTGTGCTGACAAAAAAATTCACTCCAAGATCATTCGGTATTTCCACTCGAAAGGCAGACCGGCGATTGAATTTAAAAAACTGCGGATCCGAAAAGAGGACCCAGTGGTTTTCTTGTTTTTGCACAATAGTGGTCATAAAGTATCGGTCTTTATCCACATAAAACATGGCCACGACTTTTTCTTTTTTTTGCGGCTCAAAGCCTGTGACCAAGCCTGTGATATCAAAACTTTTCGGATCAAGATATGCGGGAAGAAATTCGAAAACCTCTCCATTGGTATTTTTCAGGACAATCTTTTTTTTATCATGAGCGACCTTCGCTAAAAGTTTTTTCCTTTCGATCAGTGAAAAAACTCTTTCGAAGGGCTCCTTTGACATTAAGAAAGCGCCCTCTCAAAAAGAGCAAACAACGGCCCTGATGCAAGGCCTAAGAAAACCACTAAAATCGCTGAGATCACAATCGCAATTCGAGTTGCATTCATCGGCAGTGAGGCTTCGCTTTCCACGCCATCCTTCATGTACATCATGACAATGGGTCGCAAATAATAATAAACACTGATCACCGAATTGATGACTCCCCAGACGGCTAGCCAAATAAGGCCTTCACCAATCGCCGCTTGAAAAATATAAAACTTTCCAAAAAATCCCACTGTTGGAGGAATTCCAGCAAGCGAAAGAAGAAAGATTGTCAGACAGAGGGCCATCCAAGGTTTCTTTGTCGCAAAACCAGCAAGGTCTTCAACTTGAATTGACGAGTTCTCAGATTTTTCCATCAAACAAACGACGGCAAAAGAACCCAGGGTCATAAGCGAATACGCCGCCAAATAAAAGATCACACCCGATCCCGCCGTGGAAACGTTGTCGCTGATTCCCGTCGTTATCAAACCGATCATTAAATATCCTGAATGCGCAACGCTCGAGTAAGCCAACATTCGTTTGAGATTATTTTGTAAAATCGCTGCGACATTTCCAACCAGCATGGTGATCACGGCAAGCCATTGCAAAATATCCAAAAGATTCTCTGAACCCATCAAAGATTTAGTTGAGATCAATCTTAGAAAAGCTGCAAAGCTAACCGCCTTCACGGCAGTTGCCATGTAGCCAGTCAACGGAGTCGGCGAGCCTTGATACACGTCTGGCGTCCAAGCGTGAAATGGCACAATCGATACCTTGAAACAAAATCCCAAAAACATCAGCGTGATTCCGAAGATAAAAGTTTGTGACGTGCTCACAAGCTCTGCGGTTCGGCTAATGACTACAGGAATGTAGGTGCTGCCAACGCTGCCAAATGTAAATGCGATTCCGTAAAGAAAAATTGCCGAAGCAAAGCTTCCTAAAATAAAATATTTCAGTGCCGCTTCTTTGGAAAGTTTTTGTTCGTGTGACATGGCGATCATCAGGTAAAGCGCCAGGGACATTGTCTCCAGGCCAATGAAAACCATCAAGAGATCAACGGCTGAAACCAAAATCAACATTCCGATGGCCGAGCCCAAAGTCAGGAAAACCAATTCAGAAAATTGGTGCCCCGTCGTCGCTGGATTGTCGTACATCAAAATCAGGGCAACTCCCGCTCCAAGCAGCGCAATCAATCCTACCCACTGAGTCAGTCCATCAAAAACCAGCGCGTTGGCAAAAGCGGTTGCCCCCGATCCTGAAACAACCAAAAGCAAAACAATCGCCGCTAATATTCCACCCAGACCTTGAATCAGGGTCGCAGAAGGTGTCTGTTCAATGTTCCCCTTTAGGACTTTAATCGTTAAGGGAATTAGACTGGCCAGCAAAAGAGCGATCATGGGAGAAATTAGAAGAACATCACCGATACCAACATTGATTGTCATTATTTGCTTCCTTCGGTTGATGGGGAAGTTTGGCTGGGAGTCGTCTCCGCCGGATGATCATTTTGAATCGTCAAAATGTATTTCCCTTTGTCCTGAACAAAATGCGCGAGACTTGCTTTCGAGTAGTCTAAAAATTGATTCGGGAAAATTCCCATCCAAAAGACCATCAGTATCAACGGCGCCATCACGGCGATCTCTCTCCAAGACAAGTCATGCAGAGGGTGATGAGCATCACTGACTAGTTCCCCTTTTTGTCCGAAGAAAACTCGCTTAAACATCCACAGCATGTACACCGCACCCAACACAACTCCTGTCACAGCGATATAGGCAAATGCTGGCTGAGCCTTGAAGGTCCCGAGGAGAATTAGAAACTCACCGACAAATCCGTTGGTCAGAGGAACTGCAATCGAAGAAAGGGTGACAATGAAAAAACAAATCGTAAACAGAGGAAGCGACGAAGCCAGGCCGCCGTATTTGCTAATTTCTCGCGAGTGAGTTCTTTCGTAAATCATTCCAACTAGCAAGAAAAGAGCGCCGGTTGAAATTCCATGATTCAACATCTGATAAAGAGCGCCAGTTGAGCCAAACTCGTTGAAGGCAAAAAGTCCTAGAAGCACGTAACCCATATGCGAAACGGAAGAGTAGGCCACCAGTTTTTTAATGTCCGGCTGAACCATGGCAACGAGAGCTCCGTAGACAATTCCAATCGCCCCAACCAACATAAAGAGCCATGCCCAATATTCGGCTGCCGCCGGAAACATCGGAATCGTCCAACGCATAAATCCATAGGTTCCCATCTTGAGCATCACTCCAGCAAGGATCACAGAGCCGGGAGTCGGCGCCTCCACGTGAGCGTCTGGCAACCAAGTGTGAAATGGAAAAACTGGAACCTTAATTGCAAAAGCCAAGGCAAAGGCAAAAAACAGCAGCGTTTGAAGGCTAAAAAACTCGCCAGCGATAAATGGAATATCCAGTTTGTAAAAATCGAGAAGGCTTGCAGACATCTGACCGAAAGCATCTTGAGTCAAAAACATCATGTAGATAATCGCAATCAACATCATGATCGAGCCAGCCATTGTGTAAATGAAGAATTTCACAGTCGCATAAATCCGGCGCGGGCCTCCCCAAATGCCGATCATAAAATACATCGGAACCAGAGACAGTTCCCAAAAGAGGTAGAAGAGAATCGCATCCATTGCCAGAAACGTCCCCAGCATCGCCGTCTGGAGAATAAACAAACAGATGTGAAAGCCCTTCACGCGATGCTCGATAGCTTTCCAAGATCCTAAAATAGTAATCGGAGTTAAAAAAGTCGTGAGAAGAACAAGCCAAAGAGAAATTCCGTCGATACCAAAAAAGTAGGTGATGCCGAATCTTTCGATCCAAGGATAGCGCTCAACCATTTGCAGTTCCGCAGTTCCGGGCACAAAGTGAAAGAGAATCGCAAGGCTTACGGCAAATTCAATCAATGAAAGGCCAAGGGCGAGCGGTCGCAAGCTGGATTCTCTCGGCCACAAGGCGAGACCCAGAGCGCAAAACAGCGGTAGAAAAACAACGACTGACAGAAACATGAATTACCTCACCAAAATAAAAGACAAAGTCAAAACCACACCGATCGCGATGTACATGGCATATTGCTGAATATTTCCATTTTGAAATCCTCGAGCTAGACGTCCCGCACCTTTGATCAGATCTGCAACCACATAAGTTGTTTTATCAATCAATCGAACGTCCACGTAATACCAAATGTCCTTACTGACTTTGACAAGCGGATTGATAATTCCCGCAAAATAAAGTTCATCCACAAAATATTTGTTTTCGATCAGTCTGTGCAAACCTTTCAGCTTGTCGGCCAGTCTCTGCGGCTTTTCCGGAGCTTGCACATAAAAGTGATAAGCAACGAAGGCAGAAATCGCAGCCAAGGCAACCGAGG